>JANMRJ010000897.1:0-12694 GCA_031370985.1 Acidimicrobiales bacterium | reverse complement strand
CGGCATGGTCATCCCGGTGGCCAAGCTGCCCGGCGCCCTGCGGTCCGTGGCCCGCCTCCTGCCCGCCGCCGCCCTCTCCGACATCCTCCACGCCGCGACGACCGCCGGCGCGGTCCCCGGCCAGGCCTGGGCCGTCCTAGCCGTGTGGGCCGTCGCCGCCCCGCTGGCCGCCGCCGCCACCTTCCACTGGGAGTAGCACATGGGGACCGTGCATATCTTCGGGGAGACTCAGCCCAGGATCGACAACCTCGCGGTCACGCTGGGCTTTCAACGAGCTGGGCCTTTCAACGAGCTGGGCTTCTCAACGAGCTGGGCCGGAACATGAGCTGGGGACCGGGCCCTCGGCAACCGGCCCGCGATGCACCGCTGACCCCGGAAGGCCGATGGGACGCTCTCTGGCCGGACACCCGTCGTCACCCGTGATGGGCATACGCCGGCGATACGGAATGCTTACGCCGGCCTCGGTACATTGCGACGTGGTGGGGACGGACTCGGGGGAGAACTGCATGCGACAGCACCGATCGAGGCTGAGAGTGGCGGCGGCCGCCGGAGCGCTCGCGCTGTTGGCGGCGGCGTGCGGCGGTGGCGGGGCCACGGGGAACACCTCGACCGAAGTTTCGGTGTCGCCGGCGGGCAACGCGTTGGTGAGCCAGGACCGCAACCCGATCATCGCCCGCAACTCCCCGACCATCGTGGTCAACCCCCGCGATGGCAACCGCATGGTGGTCGTCGACCGCGTCGACCTGCCGGACTACACCGCCGGCGTCCACGTCTCCAACGACGCCGGCGCCTCGTGGCAGGATGTCGCCCTGAACCTGCCGAGCGGGAACAAGGGGAAGCTGTTCGCCCCCTCGGCGGTCTACGACGCCAAGGGCACCCTCTATGTGAGCTATGTCACCCTCAGCGGCGGGGGCAACTCACCCGACTCGTTCTGGATGACCCGCTCGACAAACGACGGCTCGACCTTCGACGAGCCCACCAAGGTCGCCGGCGCCCACACCTTCCAGACCGCGATTGCCGCCGACCAGCGTAACGGGAGGTTGTTCGCAGCCTGGGTGCAGTCCAACCCCAAGGCCACCATGTGCAACCGCTGCTACGCGGAGACGGGCATACCCATCGTCGTCACCCGGTCCGACGACGGCGGCCGCACCTGGACGGCGCCGGCCCAGGTGAGCGACGGCGGCCGAGCCCGGGTCGGCTCCGTCTCCCTCGCCGTCGGCCCCGACGGGAACCCCGCGGTGCTCTACCTCGACTACGGCGCGGACAAGCTCGACTGGGAGAACCTCCCCGGCACCTACGACGGGAAGTTCACCCTGGTCGTCGCCCGCTCGACTGACGAGGGCAAGCGCTTCGAGCCGTGCGTGGTCGTCGACGCCGACATCGTTCCTCCCGCCCGGTTCCTCATCTACCTGCCGGTGAGCCCGGCGTTCGCCATCGGCAAGAACGGCGACATGGTCGCCACCTGGGCGGACAGCCGCAACGGCGACGCCGACATCCTCCTCCGCCGTTCGACCAACGGCGGCAAGACCTGGTCGAAGCCGGTCCGGGTGAACCGGGGCACTCCCGGTGACGGGGTACCCCAGGACCTCCCGACGGTCGACATCGCTCCGGGTGGGCGGGTCGATGTCGTGTACTACGACCGGACGCTGGACCGTCGGGGGTCGACCGCCGATGTCCTGTTGTCATCGTCGTCGGACGGGGCCCGGTCGTTCGCCACGACGGTGAGGCTGAGCACCCGGTCGTCAAACCGCGAGGTTGGCCCCGAGACCTCGCCGCATGCCACCGAGGCCGATTTCGGAACGCAGATCTCGGTGCGATCGCTCCCCCGCGGGGCAATCGCCGTCTGGACCGACACCCGCAACGGCACGCTCGACAACGGCAAGCAGGACATCTTCTCCGGTTCGGTGGCTCTGTCCGACAACCGTCCGATCGGCCTGGCCTACCGGCTGATCGCCGGCGTAGGCGTGGTCCTCGGCCTCGTCGGCGGTTTCGTACTCGTCAGGGCCAGGCGCTCTCGGAAGCAGGTGCCCACGCCGGCACCCACGGATGGCCCGCCAACCGACCTTCCGCCGCCGCCGCCCCCGCTCGTCCCCTCGCCCAGCTAAGTACCGCCCAGCAGAAGTACAAGCACGCGACTACGAGCCCGCGGCAGCCGCCCTACCGCGCCGTCTACCGCGACAACATGCGGCCGACGGCGCCCATCAGCTCCTGGACCTGTTCCTCCGGGTCGGTCGGCCCGCCGTGGCCGCCGATGAGGCAGTGCCGGGCGTGGTCATCAAGCAGGCCCAGGCCCACCCGGTCGAGGGCGGCCTGGATGGCGCTGATCTGGGTGAGGATGTCGACGCAGTAGCGGTCCTCCTCCACCATGCGGGCGATGCCGCGCACCTGACCCTCAATGCGGGCCAAGCGGTCGCGGAGCTGGTCCTTGGTGGCCGTGTACCCCCTGGCCTGTGCCATCGCGTGCCGTCCTCTCGTGGAAGTCGGACGAGCATACCCCCACGGGGTAGGACTCCACTACCCCTCAGGGGTATAAGGTCGGCCGGTCCTCGGCGCGCCTGCCGGACCGCCGACATTCTGTCGCATCGGCCGGCGTCACGCTGGGAACCCGCCGGCTCAAGCTGTCCGAAAACCACCTCGCCGGCCCGCCAAGCGAGGTGTGGCGACGCTACGCAGCCCCGGTGGTGGTAGTGGTGCTGCTAGCGGCGCGACAGGCGGCCAGCTGGGCATCGTAGGCGGCGTTGCCGGAGGCCCGCTGGCGCTCCCGAGCGGCGACCATGGCATCACGAGACGGCCCTGGTGGCATGTTGGCGAGGATCGTTGCTATCGCCAGGTCCAGCTGAGTATTGAAGGTCGCCTTGGCCCTCTCGATGGGCGAGCAATCCCTCAGCGTCGTAGGTGTCGTCGTGGGAATCGTCGTGGATGTCGTCGATGTCGTGGCGGGCATCGTCGTGACCGTCGTGGACGTGGTTGTCGACGTGGACGTAGAGGTCGGTGTCGTGGTGGAGGTGGTGGATGTCGTGGTGGTCGACGATGTGGTGGAGGTCGTGGTGCTGGACGTGGCGCCAGCGAAGGTCAGGTGATGCTCGGCCGACTTGCCGCTGGTCTCCCCTACGGCGCGCACGAAGCAGCTCACGGCAAGGCAGTTGATCGTGCCACCGCCGGACGCAACGAACGAACTGGTGACAACCGGCTGGGTCCAGAACTCGCCCACGGACCCAGTCAACGCCGCGCCCAATGAGAGGCAATTGGCGGGGCCACCGGCCGTGCACTGGAACAGCACCACGTTCTCGATCGGCATTGCGGCCTGGCCGAAGCCGCCGCCGATGGCGACGACCAACATGCTCGCCGGCAGACTGTCGCTCGGGTCGATGTTGAGCGTGGCCCCGCCGGTACCTCCCCCGACCTCGGGGGTCGACGCCAGCGCGGCCCCGACCATGGCGGTCATGGCCAATCCGAAGATCAACACCACGCCCTTCCGCCTGAGAGAAACCCGTCGCACCGATCCGAGTACTTCGTCGCCAGTCACGGGGTGGACAATAGCCGCTCGCAAGGAGCGCCGCACATCCCGACAACACGCCGGCTCCCTCAGGCGTCGGCGGCCCGCTCGGAGTCGCTGCCCGGCGGACCGGCCTCCATCCAGGAGCGCAGGGCCCGGAAGCCGTCGGTCTGGCGGATGGTGTCGAAGTTGTTGTCGCTGTCGAGCAGGGCGGTGTCGCGGAAGCCCTGCTCGACGGCGCGGTCGAGCCAGGCAAGCGCCGACTCCAGCTCGCCGGCCAGGGCCGAGCTACAGGCCACGTTGTACGCCACGAGCGGCCCCGGCTCCGCCTGGAACAGGACGCCGCCCACCTGGGCCGCCTCGCGGTACCGGCCGGCGTGGTGCAGGCCGAGCTGGAGCGCCCGGTAGCCGTTGTTCCTCGGCGGCCCAGGCAGGGTGGGCAGCGTCCGCATCTCCTCGAGGACCCGGTCGAGCAGGCCGGCGGCGCAGATCATGCGCGACGCGACCATGGCGGCCACCACGTCGTCGCAATGAACGAAGGCCGGCGCCAGGTGCTCGTTCTGCTTGCCCTCGGCCAGTTCGACCATGCGCTGTACCAGTTGGCTCGTACGGGAGATGCCGCCCCGTAGTGCGACGAGCGCGGCCCGTGCCTCCTCCGGCTGGTTGTCGGCCAGCCGGGCCCATGCCAGCAGTTCGGCCGCGCCGACCTCGAGGTCGAACGTCGATGGCGATGCTGCAACGGCCTCGATGGTCTCGATGGCCCCGGCGGTGCGCCCCTGCAGGAGCGCGGCCCGGGCCTGGTCAAGCTGCAGGAGCTGCGGACGGTTCTTGTCGGCCCGCAAGGCGTTGAGGCTCTGGCTGCCGAACATGAACGCGACGATGGCCAGGAACGGCGCGCCGACGACGAAACCGATCACGCCGAGCCCGGCGGCACCGGCGAGTGACAGGTACTGGGCCTGACGCTGGCCGAACAGGTCGGCCGCCAGGTGGCCGCCGTCGAGCGGGAGGATGGGCAGGAGGTTGAAGACGCCCCAGCCGATGTTGACCCAGATGAGGTCGTCGAACGCCGCCCTGACGAGCGCGCTGTCGGATGCGACGACCTGCGACATGGCCACAGCCACGGCACCGACCACGAAGCCGGCGCAGGGCCCCGCGGCGCTGACGACCAGCGACCGGCCTCGGGGGTGGGACGGACCGAGCGTGTAGCCCCCGAAGCCGGTCAGGGTCACGGTGGGATGAGCGCCGAAGGACTTGTGGGCGGTGGCGTGGCCAAGTTCGTGGACGAGCACGGAGACACCCACGATGACGACGAAGACGACGATCTGGACGCCGGACCGCGCGTTGGCCCAGCCCAGGAAGCCCGCCACCAGCAGGAAAATGGGCTCGACCCGCACCGGGATCCCGCTCACGCGGAACTGCAGGGTCTTCATCGGTGGAAGGCTACGCGCAGGAAGGGCCAGCCTGCCGACGCGGCGAGGCGGGCCATCGCTTTCGCAGACCGCTCGGCGTCAGAGTCCCGCTATGCCCGGAGTGAAGCGCGCCAGGTACGATGTCATCCGGCCATAGGTCCCGCTGACGAGCAACAGACCGAGCACGACGAGGACCGCGCCACCCACCCGTTGGAGGAGCGGACCGATCCGCTGCAGGCGCTTCCTGGCCACCGCGGAGGACGCCAAGCCCAGAGAGGCCAACAAGAACGGTACGCCGATGCCGAGCGCGTAGGCGACGAGAAGCAGCGCGCCCCGAAACGCCTGGCCCGACGCGGCCGCGATCGTCAACGCCGCACCCAGGAGCGGGCCGACGCACGGAGTCCACGCCGCACCGAAGGCGACGCCGATGACGAACGGGCGCATCGGTCCCCCCACCCTCGGCACGGGCCCCAGCAGGCGGTGCTCGGCGGCGAAGGGTCCACCCACGACCCCGAGAAGGGCGAGGCCCATCACGATCACCAGCAGGCCACCGACTCGCTGCACCGTGGATCCCACGCCATCAAGCGAGCCACCCACCAGCCCGGCTGCGGCACCGAGCGCAGCAAAGACGACGGCGAAACCCAGGACGAAGACGGCTGTGGCCCGGACCGACCGCTCGCCCTCGCTCTCGGCTGCGACCATCCCCAGGTACGCGGGAAGGAGGGGGACGACGCACGGGGCCAGAAAGGACGCCACCCCCGCCCCGAAGAGCACGACCAGGTCGCGGACCATGGGCGGCTACGGCCCGAAGGTGAAGGCGAAGGCCGCGACCTCGGGCTGACGGGCGGTGAGGCGGACCGTGTGGTCCTCGACGGTCGGCCCGAGTACGAGGCGGTAGAGGCCGTCGTGGTCGACGCGCACAGCCGTCAGGCCACCCTCGAGCACCACCGTGTCCGCGGTCCGGTACTCGGGGGGGAGCGGGCGGCCGTCGAGCTCGACCTGTACTTCGACGATGCCGCCCCGTGGCGGCGTCATCACCAGGTTGACCTCGCCAGCCCGATAGGCCAGCACGATGGCCGCCCCCGCGGCCGCCGCTGTCACCTTCTGGTCCTCGGCCGCCCATCGACCGGCCAGCCGGCACTGGCCCGTGACCAGCGGGCCCGGTTCGGGGTAGGTGGTCAACCCCGAGCCGCCGACCGTGCCGCGGAGGGTGCCGAGATAGGTCTCGGGGGTGATCTCGCCGGTCCCGACGATCGCCGGCGGGCTACTGTCGCCGGGCGACCCGCCTCGCGGTGACGCTGAGTCGACGCCGAGGAGCGCCCGCAGGACATCCTCGGTCTCGGTGTACCCGCCCTCCCCGATGTGGTTGTAACGGATGCGACCGTCGCGATCGGCCACGTACTTGGCCGGCCAGTACGAGTTCCGGAACGCGTCCCAGATCGCCTTTTGGTTGTCGATGGCCACCGGCCAATTGACCCCCAGCCGGCTGGTGGCCGCTTCGACGTTGGGACGGAGATGCTCGAAGTCGAACTCTGGCGAATGCACGCCCACGATCACCAGACCATCGCGTGCGTAACGGTCGAACCACCCCCGGAGGAAGGGCAGGGTACGGACACAGTTCACGCAGGAGTAGGTCCAGAAGTCGTACACCACCACCTTGCCGGCCAGGTCGTTCGCACCGAGGGGCGGCGAGTTGATCCACCCGGTCGCGCCGTCGAGCGGTCCCGCGGGTTTCCCGACGGCCAGGTGCTGGGGATCGGTCGAGCGCCCGGCGAGGCGAGTCGGGTCGGTGTTGGCGGCTACCGCCAACGCCGCACCCGAAGCCACCACCAAGGCGGCAGCCAGGACGCTGTACCGAAGCCGGGTGGTCATACCCCGACCATTGTTGTCGGCGCACTCAGGTGGTGGGCGTCACCGGGAGGAATGGTAAAGATGAGGCGATGGCCGAGCCGGTGCCGCCCGTCGAAACCGAGCACCCCGCCAGCCACCCCGTCCTTATCGTCGGCGGCACAGTCCTGATGGTGACACTCGTCTCGTTCCTGCTCTACAGCGTTGGGGGCCCGGGAGGCGATGGTGGCTTCCTCGCCGGCGGGCAGACGGTCAACACTGTTGGCCCACCGTCGGCCGGTGCCTGCGGCCTCGCATCGCCGGACGACAGCTACAGCGTGACCGTAGCGTCGGATCCCGACCCGCCGCGCCCGGAGGGGACGACCTTCCGCCTGACCTTGCGCCAGGGCGGGAGGGTCGTCACTGGCGCCAAGGTGTGCATTGCTGCGGACATGCCGAGTATGGAGCACCCCGGCCTGAACCTGGTGGCCAAGGAAGCTCCCGGCGGACGCTACGAGATGGCGATCAAGTTTGGGATGGGCGGCAGCTGGAAGGCATCGGTGACCATCGCCGAGCCCGGCAAGCCAGTCGTCTCGGTGACGGTGCCGATTGAGGTCGCGCCGGTGGCACAGGACTGACCCTTGGGGGCACCGAGCCGGTGCCCCCAAGGGTCGCGCCACCTCAGGCGCTGGCCGCGACCCTCGACCCCGCCACCGCGGTTGGCCCAGACCGGCCCTTGCGCATCTGGAGCAGGAGCAGGAGGACGGCACCGGCCACCACCAATCCTCCGAAGATGGCGGCGATGACCGGCGCCGTTGTGTTCCCGGTGGCCGGCAGCGGGGCGAACTGCACCGCGGCCGCATAGTTGTCCTGGGTCTGGGTGAGGTCGTTGGCGTTGCGGGTATCGGCCCAGCCGACGATGGCGTACTGGTTGGTGGACGCCACGCCGGCGGGCTGGCGAATATCAGAGTTGAAGCTGACCCCGAAGTTGAAGTTGATCGGTCTGTCACTGATCTTGACGTTGGGAGCCCACGTCACACCGCCGTCGGTGGAGTAGGTGTAACGGACGTTGAAGTGGAAGTCGCTCGTCTCCCGGTCGTCCTGCCATGCGACATCGATCCGCCCGTTGGGGGCCACACTCAGCTGGGGATAAAAGGCGGTGGCGTACATGTCGGCGGGGTCGTCGTCGATGGCCAAGGGCGATGTCCAGGTCACCCCGCCGTCGGTCGAGCGCTGCACGACGATGTCGGCGAGGCTGATCGACGGGGCGCCTGCCGGCGTCGCCGCGTAGGTCGCCACATAGGTGCCCTTGTCGGACCCCTTGGGCGTCCATCCGAGCCCGGTGAAGCTCCCGGAACCGGCCAGGATCGGGTCTCCGAGGGTCGTGATCGTCCACGTCTTGCCCTGGTCGGTGGACCGGCCGATCAGCTGCGGCATGGGGTAGGCGTACCAACTGCCTGGGAGCAGACCGGAGCCGGCGATCGCCGGCGGCTGCGGCCGATCGTTGAATGGGAACTCCGGCCCGGCCACCGCCAGAAGCACGCCGTCATGAGCGAACAGGAAAGGAGCACCGAAACCCGTGCGCATCCACATCTGGTAGGACTTGCCCTCGACGGTGATGCTCGGCCTCGGGAAGGTGTTCAGGTCCACCGGCTCCCCGAAGGTGACGCCTCCGTCAGTGGACGTAGCCACCATGACGCGCGGGAACCGAAGGGGGTCATCCACCGGTGAATCGGGGTAGCTGCGGCTGTACCCCACGGACACGATGTCGCGCGGACCCGACGTGTCGACCGTCAGACCCGGCGCCGAGGTGACCGTCGGCGCCGTCGGTCCGCTCTTGCCCCGGTTGTTCTCGATCACCGTCGTCGTCCAGGACTTCCCGAGGTTGGTGGTGCGAGCCAGGAGGACGCTGGCCTTGAAGTCGCGCGGACCCTCGCCGTCGCCGTAGGCCATGTGGGAGTAATACAGCGTGTCATCCCTGCCCCACGCCACCATGACCTGTGGCGTCCCGGCACTGGTATTCGTACAGAAAGGGTAGGCCGGGTCGGTGGGCGGCTCGTCGGCGAAGTGCCAGGTGCGACCGGCATCCGTCGAGACGGTGAGATAGCAGATCCTGCTGCGAAGGTCGGCGGTGGCCGCCACCACCACCCTCGGGTTCTCAGGGTTCACCACCATCGATGTCGGCCCGGTGAAAGCACGGGCCGGGGCCTCCTGGTCCTTGGTCATGTTGGTGGCGCGGGTCAGCTTGTCGACCTCGACACCCTGCGGCTTGAACGTGACCTGCTTGTACGTGGACGCCGTGGGCCCCGGCTCGGCCACCGCCGAACCCGCGAGCGCGGCCAGCAACCCTCCCGCCGCCAATGCCGCGGTCCCGAGGCGCATGTTGCGATACCTCATCGCATCCTTCCCGTTATCTGTCGCGAACGAAGTAGCTGATCGAAGTGGCTAGCTAGGAAGCCTTCACGGGCTGGGCCTCGGCCTTGGGCCGGCCGGAACCTGAGAGCATGCTCATCGCACCCGCAGCAAACAATGCGATGCCGGCGGCGCCCAGCCCGAACAGCACGAGGCGCACCCCGCTCGGTCCCGACCCGACATCAAGGCCGCTGACGCGAACCGCAAGCTCGGGCTCGGGATCCGGCAACGTCCCGACGTAGATGGCAGTCCTCGGGATCGTCACGTTCATGTTCCGGTAGTTCTGCACCGCGTACAGGTAGTGCTTCCCGTAGGGCAGGTCGGCCGGGATCATCACATCCTGCTCCCACTTGGCGTTCATACCTCCTGGCTGGCCAGTGACGGTTGTTAGGAGCTTGCCGGTTACGGAATCGAGCCGGATCTCCACATCTGCCCCCGGCGCCATCTCCCGGCCGATGACACGAATGGTGCCGCCCGGCTGGACGGTCGGCATGACCGTCGTGAAGGAGACGGGGGCCACGCAGGCCCAGGCCAGGCCAGCCGGAACGATCGCGGCCAGGACGGCGGCGAACCCGGCAGCAATACGGCGATGTGAACGGCTCATCGGCTCCCCCACTAGAACAACTCGTGCGAGGATGACCATAGCGGTGAGTTTTCGTCGGGACAAGGTTTCATCGGCCCACCCATCGACGATGAGTTCCCGGCCGGCACGGGGCCGGGCGTCGAGGGAAGCGGGGCGTTCAGCGCAGTGAGGAGACCATCGGATGCAGAGGTTCGTGGCCCGGTCGGCGACCCTGGTCCTGGCTGTGGGCACAGGGTTGCTGGCTGTAGGCACAGGGTCGTTGGCTGTGGGCACAGGGTTGCTGGCTATAGGCACAGGGCTCGCCGTCGTGGCGCCGCCGGCTTCGGCGCACGAGACGCGGGGTGGCGGGGCGGTCCGGTTTGCGGTCGGCTGGGGTGAGGAACCGACCTATACGGGGTTCAAGAACAGCGTGCAGGTGACGATCACCGAGGCCACCGGTGCCCCGGTCACCGATGTCGGCGACACCCTCAGCGTGGAGGTGATCAAGGGTGCCGAGAAAACGACGCTCCCGCTGGTCGCCAACTTCCGCGTCGGCGGACCTGGGACCCCGGGTGACTACCGGGCGTGGCTCATGCCGACCCGGCCCGGCGCCTACACGTTCCGGTTCACCGGCACCGTGCGGGGGGTGAAAGTCGACGAATCGTTCACCTCGTCGAAGACCACCTTCAATGAGGTCGAGGACGTGAACGGCATCGCCTTCCCGGCCAAAGACCAGTCCACCGGACAGTTGACGGCTCGCATCGACCGTGAGTTCCCCCGCATCGAGACCGCCCTGAACGACGCCAAGGCCCGGGCCGGCAGTGCCCGCACCCTCGCGCTCGGTGGCGCCCTGGCCGGCGCCGCCGGTCTCCTCGTAGCGGGCATCGCCCTGGTCAGGGCGCGGCGCCGGGACAGCGAACCCGACGCTATGAGCGCCAGGGAGCAGCCGGACTCTGGGACGGCCCGCCCGAACGCTTGATGCGGCGACGACTCGCCGGCCTGATCACTAGCGTGCTCCTGCTCGGGGCGTGGGCAGTATGGACCGGCGTCGCACCTGCGGCTGCGCACGCCCTGCTCGCCTCGTCGGTCCCGGCTGACGGCGCCCGGCTCGAGCAGCCGCCCACCGAAGTGGTACTGACCTTTACCGAAGCGCCCGATCCTCGGCTGGCGGTCGTCCGGCTGCTCGACTCCGCCGGCGCCCGCCTGGAGATCGGCCGGCACGAAGCCGTGCCCGGCCAGCCCATGCAGCTCCGGGCGAGCCTGGGCCCGCTGGCCAAAGGCAACTACACGATTACGTGGCGGAACACCTCGGCCGTGGATGGCCACACCACCGTCGGCTCGGTGGCGTTCGGGGTGGGTGTCGCGGTCGAGGCGACGAGCGGCAGTAGCCCGCCCACGGGGGTGCAGTCCCCGAGCCCAGCCGCGCTCGGCGGCCGGTGGCTGTTCTACGTCGGCGCCGCCCTCCTGCTGGGGGCCGCGGTCGTCGGCGCCGGCATGGCCGCCAGGCCAGCCGCCTTGTCGGTCCTGGCGTTGAACATGGCCTGGGGGGCAATGTTCATCGGTCTCGCGCTGACCTTCGCCGATCAGCGGGCCACGGCCAGGACCAGCCTCGGCCAGTTGCTCCAGTCCTCCACCGGCCACAAGCTTTCGATCCAGGTCGCGGCGGCCGGGCTCACCTGGCTCGGCGTAGTGCGGACGACCTTCCGCCCCACCCGCTGGTCCTTCGCCGCGGTCGGCGCCGGCGCATCGGTGGCCATGCTGGCGCGGGCGATCTCCGGCCACGCGGATGCTTCGTCACCCCGTTGGTTCGCCGTCGGCGTGCAATGGGCCCATCTGGTGGCGGTGGGGGCCTGGGTCGGGGGGCTCGCCTGGCTGTTGCTCGCCCTCAAGGGGGCTGATCCCGGGCGAGGGCGGGGCGTGGCCCGGCGGTTCTCCACGGTCGCGGCGATCTCGCTGGTGGCCGTCGTCGTCACCGGCACCCTTCGCGCCCTCGACGAGGTCGGTGCCTGGGACCGGCTCCTCAGCACCACCTTCGGGGTCACGCTCCTCGTGAAGATCGGGCTCTTTGCCGCCCTCGCCGGCGTGGGCGCCGTGAGCCGCTTCCGCCACCTGCCGAAGGCCGGACCGGTCGGCGGCGGCGGTTTGGCCCGGACGGTCCGGGTCGAGCTCGTGCTCGGGGCAGCTGTGCTCGGGGCAGCCGCCCTCCTGGCCAGCCTGCCCCCCTCGGCATCGGTGGCAGAGGCTGAGAAGCTCCAACGCGCCTCGTTCGTGACCGTCACCGGGAACGACTACGCCACATCTGTGCGCATCCGCTTGGTGGTCACCCCCGGCACCGCCGGACCCAACCGTTTCGACGCCACCATCGTGGACTACGACTCGGGAGCGCCCGTGCCTGCCGGTACGGTCTCGCTCCGGTTCCAGCTCTCCGACCGGCCCGACGTCATCGGCACCACGCTCGACCTGACGCGCGACCCGAGCTCCCACTGGATCGGCTCGAGTAGCGCGCTCTCCATCGGCGGCCGGTGGACCCTGACGGCGGTGGTCCAGTCGGCGAGCGACGCAGTGGAGGTACCGCTGAAGCTCTCCACCCGGACCGTCGCCCCCGGCTGAGCCTCGACCCCCGCCTGGGCCTGGGCCGTCAGCGCGACTTCGGCGGGGCGAGCAGTTCCTGCTCGACATCGTTCCAGGTCAGGACGGTTTCCTTCTCGGCCGTCTCCCTGCGCTCCTCACTGGCGTACCAGCGGAAGAAGACGATGGCGATGATCAGCCAGAGGTACAGGCCGCCGACGATCTTCATGATCAGTCCGGCCGTCTGCTGGTCGGTGAGCGCCGAGATGCCCCACAGCCGGGGGAAGGTCGCGTAGACCTTGTAGAGGGGGTGGTCGTTGAAGGTGAGGAACGACGCCGGCACCGTGGGGACGATCGTCTGCAAGAACAGGTAGAGCATCTGCGCCGGCGGGTTGATCCGGCGGATCTCCGGCAGCGGGC
>JANMRJ010000827.1:0-3833 GCA_031370985.1 Acidimicrobiales bacterium | reverse complement strand
CTCCTCGGCGTTGTCCGCCACGGCGGCCCCGACCGACACATGCACCGAGCCGACCCCCGATCGCGACAGATCGAGCGCCGCGACGGCCTGCCGGACGCGCTCGCCGACCTCGACAGCGACCTCGATCGTCGGATTGCGGAGCAGCACCGCAAACTCCTCGCCGCCGTAACGGGCCGGAACGTCGTCCTCGCGGACAGCACCGACGATCGCCGCCGCGACGGCTCGCAGCACCTCGTCGCCGACCTGGTGGCCGTGGGCATCGTTGATCGCCTTGAACCGGTCGATGTCGACCATCAGGACCCCGACACTGTCCTCGGCCCGGCGTCGGTGCGACAGAAGTGCGCAGAACTCGTCGAAATAACGGCGGTTCGGCAGACCGGTCAGGCCGTCGGTCGAGGCACGCGCCTCCGCCTGGCGGTGCGAATACACCCGGGACAGTGCAGCCGACGCCTCGATCGCGGCGCCGACGAGCAGGCGATGGGCAGCCGGCGGCCAGTCGCCGGCGGTCCGTCGCGAGATGAGCAGCGCGCCGATCATCCCGCCATCGGTCGTCAGCGGTGTCACGAGCGTGTGGCGAAGGCCGAACACGGACCGGGCGCGCGTCGCGATCCGGTTGGCGACGATCCGATCGGGATCGAGATCGCGCAGCCGGCCCGGTCGACCGGCGACCGTCGGTGTCGTCGTCGTCGTGGCGAGCTCGGGGGCGGGCGCACGACCCGGCCTCCGTCGACCACTCCGGCGCGGGCCGGCCGCGACCGTCGCACCCTGGCCGCCAAAGCGCGGCCGGGCGCCCGGCAGTGGGATCTCGCCGTTGGCGTCGATCTCGATGGGGATCGCGATCGGCTGCCGGGCCGAGCTGCCCGCCGCGAGATCCGGCGGGTCCTCGAGATCGCCGATCGGAAAGAGAGTCGACGAGGTCGACCCGCCGGTCCGAGCGTTGACCAGCGTCGCCTCGAGCACCCGGGCGTCGGGCCGGCGACGGACGATCACGATGTGGTCGGCGCTGGTCCCGCTCCCGAGCTCCTCGACGATCGCCTCGACGATCGCGTCCGGTGAGATCGAGCGGGACAGGCCCTGGAGGATCCGGGCGAAGCTCTCGGCCTCGGCGCGCCGGCCGACCTCGAGATCGCGGACGGCGATCCGGTGACGAACCGCTGCCAACCCAACGACGACGAGCAGGAGGGCGATCGCCCAGTCGCTGACCCGCATCTCGACCCACAGCCGGACGACGACGATGAGACCGAGGAGGAAGAACGTCCCGGCGAAGGCGAGCCATGAGCGGCGGATCCGGGGATCCTCCGCCCCTCGAGATGGAGGGCGCACGGTCGGTGGCGTCACGTTCGGTGCTGAGCATGCGGGTCCGGTGCCCTCTGCCGCAAGCGGGGCCGGTAGTACTTCCGGGTGGCTCCACCCCGGACGATCGGCGGCTCTCGGCCGGGCGACCCAGCGCTCGGGCGACCCAGCGCTCGGGCGACCGGCTGGATCAGGCGGTCTGCGGCTCCCCCGTCCGGCGGGTCGATCGCTTCATCCGGTAGAGCCCGGCATCGGCCACGGCGATCAGCTCGGCGGCAGTCCGTCCATCGGCCGGGAACGTCGCGCTCCCGATCGACACGCCGACCGGGACCGTCAGGCGCCCGTCGCGCGAAAACGCGGAAGAGGCGAACGCTTCGCGCAGGCGGGCGGCGGTCGCAGCGGCCTGCTCGTGATCGGCGTCCGGCAGGAGGATCGCGAACTCGTCGCCGCCGTAGCGGGCCGGCACGTCGGAGGCTCGCAGCGTCTTCCGGATCAGGTCGGCCGTCCAGCGCAGGACGTCGTCACCGAGGAGGTGGCCGAAGCTGTCGTTGACGAGCTTGAAGTCGTCGAGGTCGAGCATCAGGAGACTGAGCGGGCGGTGACTGCGCCGGGCGCGGACGGCCTCCTGGCCGAACCGCTCGTGGAGGTAGCGGTGATTGAAGAAGCCGGTCAGCGGGTCGCGGTCCGCGAGGGCCCGGGCCTCCTCGTAGAGCCGGGCGTTCTCGAGGGCGATTGCGGCCTCGTTCGCGATCGTCATCGCAAGACCAAGCCGATCGTCGTCGAGGTCGATCGCCTGGCTGGACATCAGCTCGGCGAGCCCGATCGACACGCCCGACGCCACCAGCGGAAGCATGACGAGCGAGCGGTGGCCCACCTCGACGATCAGGGCAACCTCGGCCGGGTCGGCGGCCGGATCCAGGGTGTCGATGCGGACGGTCGCCTGGCTCTCGAGCACGTGCCTGGTCTGCGGATACTCGCCCATCGCGAAGAATGGCTGGAGCTCCTCGGTCGGGATGGGCGGGTAGTAGCCGATGCTCGCGACCCGATCGTTGGCGCGGTCCCAGTACGAGATCGCGCACTCCTCGACGCCCACCACCGAAGCGAGATGACGAGCGAGGATGTTGGCGACCTGGTGCCAATCGAGGCTGCCTGCCAGCTGGCTGCTGACATCGAGGAGGAGGCGCAGCTCCCCGGCGAGGGCCTCGCTCCGGGCCAGGTTCCGGGCCGATTCGAGCGCGGTCGCGGCCTGGTCGGCGAGGATCGACAGGAGACGCAGGTCATGGCCGTCGAACTGGTCGAGGCCGAGCTTCGAGAGGGTGATCACGCCGACGACCGCATCGTCATAGCGCATCGGCACGACGAGCATCGATTCGTCGACATCGTCGGTGCCCGGGATCGAGGCACCGCGCGGATCGTCGTTTGCGTCGCGGACGAGGAGGGCCTCGCCGTGCTGCCCGACCCAGCCCGTGAAGCCGATCCCGAGTCGGGTCCGGAGCAGCTCGAGATCGACTTTCTCGTACGCACCGACCCGACCCTCGAACGCGATGGGCACGAGATCGCCCGTCGGGTCGAGGACGTACACCCGGGCGTTGTGGTAGTCGATGATCCGGCCGGTCTCCTCGACGACGGCCCGTCCGACCGCTTCGCTGCCCTCGGCCCGGCTGAGGCGGGCGGACGCGGCCTGGAGGACCTCGAGCTGGCGGGCGAAGAGGGCGGCGACCCGCTCGTCGGCGAATGCCTGATCCGGATCGGGAGCGTGATTCGTGGATGACTCGGTCTCTGGAGCGGGTCCGAACGTGGCAACGGAGCCGTCGCTGCCGCGCGCCCCATCGGAGCGCGCCGATGCGGTTGCGTCGCGCCGACGCGATTCGATGGGCTGACGCGCGTTCATGACAGCCCCGACCATCTCACGTCCGCGGCGACCCCTCAGCGGGTCCGATGTACCTCCGATCGAGGGCGAACGTACGGGCCCGATCGAGGGGAGGGGCGTGACGAGCCCAGGCCGCGCGGGTCGCCGGTCAGGTCGGCGTGGTGACCGCCTCCGGGTCCGGGAGGTCGCTGCCGGTGCGTCCGCTCGCGCCGGGTGCGCGCGTCGGTCGATCGCCGCGCACGGTCGGATGGCCGGCCGCGCGCCACGCCGGAACGCCGGAAGCGACCCACGACACGTCGTCGAACCCGGAGCTGCGCAGGATCGAGGCCGCCACGCCGGCCCGAAGCCCGGCGGCACAGATCGTCACGATCGGATGGTCGCGCGGCAGCTCGGCCAGACGATCGGGCAGCGATCCGGCGGCGATGTGGATGCTCCCCGGCACGTGGTACGCCTCGTATTCGTTGGCCTGCCGGACGTCGATGACGAGCGGCGCGTCCGAGGGCGCGGCCCGCTCGAGCCGGCCGGCGAGCTCGTCGATGTTCAGCCGGCCGGTCGACTCGAGCGGTGCGCCGCCATCGGCCCACGTCCCGAAGCCGCCCCGGAGATGGCCGACGATCGAGCCCTCGGCGCCGATCCGGAGCGCCTGGCGGATCGCCTCGTCCCAGTCCGT
>JANMRJ010000816.1:0-1052 GCA_031370985.1 Acidimicrobiales bacterium | reverse complement strand
GACGGCCACGGACCCTTGCTGGCCGCGTGGCCGGCGACGGACGCTCATCGTGCCGGCTGAGGGATGTAGCGCTCCATCGGCGCCTGGGCCACGGCGGCGACCGTCCAGTTGAAGCCCGGAACGAGCTGGGGTGCCTGGCCTCTCACCCGCACGGTGACTTGCTCCGCCGTGGGGGTCACGTCGACCGTGATGTTGACGAGGTTGCCCGACTGGGAGAGGAACGAGCGCGCTGCCGCCTCGGCGCTCGCCGTCGTGTTCCCCGGCACCTGCGCCACGTCGACTGCCTCTGCCGCCGCCGCAGTGGCCACCTGCTTGGCGTGGACCCACAGCCCGTACTGGACGATCAACATGATCCAGAACAACAGCGCCGGCATCATCACTGCGAGCTGGGTGGCCGTGAGCCCCGCCTCGCCCCGGCATCGCTTCACGCCCCGGGAGCCCTGGGCTCAGGGATGTTGTTGGCATTGTTCTTGGCCGCGTTGTAGATGATCCCCATCACGACGATGGCGGCGCCGACAAGGAGGAAGGTGACCACTGCGATCTCGGTAGTGGTCATCCCCGCTTCGTTGTCGGGGTCGATGTCGAGACGGGCCAAGAGATAGGCCCATACCGTTCGGGCAAGTTCGATGGACGGCATTGCTCCTCCTTCGCGTTCGATGGTCAGGGCAGGGGGTGCGACGACACGCTGGTGATCGCCTGCACGGCGGGATAGGCGACGAAGACCAGGAAGCCGAAGAGCAGGACGGCGACCGGGATGGTCATCCGCTCGGTGGCCGCCTCCGCGGCCGACTCGGTCTCGGCCACCTGGTGGCCACGGAGGCTGTCGGCCTTGGCCGCCAACGACTGGCGGATGCGGGCACCCTGGGACCCGGCCAGGGCGACGCTGGCGGCCAGCTCGCGCAGCTCGTCGACCCCCAGCTCGTCGCCGAGTTGGCCGAAAGTGTCCCAGGGCGTGCGGTTGGTGAGCCGGGAGCGGTCGAGCGCCTGGCGGATGGCGGCGAAGGCCCAGCCGTCACCGGCCTCGGCCGCGGCGTGGAGGGACGTCTCGATGC
>JANMRJ010000791.1:0-3909 GCA_031370985.1 Acidimicrobiales bacterium | reverse complement strand
CCCGCCCTCGGGCGCCGTGGACGGCCTCGACCAGCACGCCCTCGTGGTTCGATTGCAGGTGCTCCAGCGCCATGCCCCCCTCCGCGGCCACCGCCGTGGCGGTGGCGACGTGGTCATCAAGGGTGGCCACGCCATAGATGTCGGGTTCGCGGATGCCAAGCAGGTTCAGGTTGGGCCCCGACAGCAGCAGGATCGTCGCCGCCATCAGCCGGTCTCCTTGAGGGTGGACAACACGGCCTCGGTGGGCACGCCGGCCACCACCTCGACGCCCCGGGGGCCGTCGAGGACGAAGGTGAGCCCGTCGAGTGCTTTCTTGTCCCGGGCCATGAGGGTCACAAGCTCGGCGGGGTCGAGACCGGCCGGCAGCTCCGTGGGCAGGTCGTAGCCACTGACAACACGGCGGTGCTCGGCCACGACATCGTCGTCGACCCGGCCCAGGCGGCGGGCCAGCCGGGCCGCGAAGATCAGCCCGATGGCCACCGCCTCGCCGTGGCGGAGGTCGTAGCTGCCGGCGGTCTCCAGGGCGTGGGCCAGGGTGTGGCCGTAGTTGAGCAGGGCCCGGATGCCGGTCTGCTCCAGCTCGTCGGCCGCGATGTGGCGCGCCTTGCACGCCACGCAGGCGGCGACGGCTTCGTCGAGGGGTAGGTCGGGGAGGCGGTCGACGCCCAGGAACGCGTACTTGGCCATCTCGCCCAGCCCGCTGCGGTACTCCCGGGGCGGCAGGGTAGCCAGCACCTCGGTATCGCACAGCACGGCGGACGGCTGCCAGAACGCGCCGACCAGGTTCTTCCCCTCCGGGAGGTTCACGCCGGTCTTGCCGCCGATCGCCGCGTCGACCTGGCCCAGCAGGGTCGTCGGCACGTGCACGACCCGCACGCCCCGGTGGTAGACGGCGGCGGCGAAGCCGGCGGCATCGGTCACCACGCCACCGCCGACTGCGACCACCACGTCACCCCGGGTCAGCCCCCAGCGGGCGAAGGCCCGGCACAGCTCCTCGACGGTCTCCATGCACTTGGCCGCCTCGCCGTCGTCCATGTGGAACGTGCGCTGCTCGATGCCGGCGTCGACGGTGACGCCGATCGCCTCCTGAGTCACGATCGCCGCCCGGTGGGCGCCGGCGGGTAGCACCTCCAACAGCCGGTGGCGGGCGCCGGCGCCGACGAGCACGTCGTAGGACCGGTCCCCGCCAAGCGGAACGGGGACGGTGATGAGGGACTCAGCCATGTTCGAGTGCCGCCTCGACGCACGCCAGCACCTGGTCGGGGGTGAGGTCATCGACATCGACCACCACGTCGGCAACCTCCTCGTAGAACGGGCGGCGTATCCCGTCGAGCCGTTCGAGGACGCCGGCAGGATCCTCGTCGAGCAGCGGCCGGTGGGTACCGGTGCCCACGCGGCCGGCGAGCACATGGGGCGCGGCGCGCAGCCATACCACCGGGTGGTGCAGGCCCAGCAGGCGCCGGCTGTCCTCGTCGAGCACCGTCCCGCCGGCGGCGGCGATGACCCGGGGCTCGGTCGACGCCAGCGCGTCGGCCAGTACCTGGGCCTCCAGCCGGCGGAACGAGGGCTCGCCGTCCTCCCGCCAGATCTCGGCGACGGTCTTCCCGGTCATGACCTCGATCTGGCGGTCGGAGTCGACGAACTCCCACCCCCGGGCCGCGGCCAGCCGGCGCCCGACGCTGGTCTTGCCCACGGCCATCATCCCCACCAGCACGATCGAGGACGGCTCAGTCAAGGGAGGCCAAGTAGGCGTCGCGGTTGCGGACGACCTCGGCCACCGAATCCCCGCCGAACTTGTTGAGGGCCTCGCCGGCCAGCACCAGGGCCACCATGGTCTCGGCCACCACGCCGGCGGCCGGCACCGCAGTCACGTCGGTACGCTCCTTGAACGAGACGGTCGACTCCTTGGTCTCGACATCGACCGTCTTTAACACCGGCCGGTTCAGCGTCGACAGCGGCTTCATCGCCGCCTGCATCACGATCACCCCGCCCGTCGACATCCCGCCCTCGATGCCGCCGGCCCGGGCCGTCTCCCGGTAATACGACTGCTGGGAGTCCCAGTGGATCTCGTCGTGGGCCTCCGAGCCCCGCCGGGCCGCCGACTCGAACCCCTCCCCGAAACCGACGCCCTTGATGGCCTGGATGCTGCAGATCGCCTGGGCCAGGAGGCCGTCGAGCCGGCGGTCCCACTGGACGTGGCTGCCGAGGCCCACGGGCACGCCGTAGGCCAGCACCTCGATCACCCCGCCGAGGGAGTCGCCGTCCTTGGCCGCGGCCTTGATCTCGGCGACCATGGCCTCCTCGGCGTCGGGGTCGAAACAGCGGACCTCGGAGGCGTCCACCCGCTCCAAATCGGCCGGCGTGGGGCGGGCCACCGACTTGGCCACCACCGCGCCAATCTGGATCACATGGGAGATCACCGACACGCCGAGGTGGGACAAAAGGGCCTTGGCGCAGGCGCCGGCTGCTACCCGGGCCGCGGTCTCCCGGGCCGAGGCCCGCTCCAGGATGTCGCGGGCGTCGGTGAGGCCGTACTTCTGCATGCCGGCCAGGTCGGCGTGGCCCGGCCGGGGCCGGGTGAGGCGCTTCTCGGTGGCGCCCGGGGCGGGGTCCATCTCCTCGGTCCACTTCGGCCACTCGGTGTTGCCGATCTCGATGGCCAGGGGCGAGCCCAGGGTGCGGCCGTGGCGCACGCCGGCCAGCAGGGTCAGCTCGTCCTGCTCGAAACGCATCCGGGGGCCGCGCCCGTAGCCCAGCCGGCGGCGAGCGAGCTCGCCGGCGATCTCGGCCACCGTGATGGGCAGGCCGGCGGGCAGCCCGTCGATGGTGACGACGAGGGCCTTGCCGTGCGACTCGCCGGCGGTCAGGTAGCGGAGCATCGGCCCAAATCTACCGGGGCGGCGCGCCCGCCCCCTCGGTAATGTCGCGACCACGGGTGAGCGGGAGCGGTACGAGCCAGGCAGGTTCTGCTGGATGGACCTCAGGACGGACGACGCCGGCGCAGCCAAGGTGTTCTACAGAACGCCGCGTTCGCCCTGTGACCTCCCGTGACGTGCAGGTCGCGGGCCGGTTCGACCCGTCGCGCAGACCTCAGCCCCGCCACCAGCGGTTGATGGCGTCGCCGGCGAAAACCGCGAGCGTCGACCCGAGGGCCAGGAACGGGCCGAAAGCCATGTGCTGCTGGAGACTGCGGAGACGCAGGACGGCGAGGACGATCCCGACCGCGCAGATCAGTAGCACGGCGGCGAACAGGCCGGTGAACACGTGGAGCAGGCTGATCCAGCCCAGGAACAGGCCGAGGACGAAGGCCAGGCGGACATCGCCGAAGCCCATACCGCCCGGGGAAACCAGGTGGATGACGAAGAGCGTCAGCCAGCCGAGCGACGCGCCCATGAGGGCGTGGCCGAAGCGGTCCCAGTCGCCGCCGGCCAGGGCAGCCAGGGCGAGCAGCGGGACCGACGCCAAGATCGTCGGGTACACGATGTAGTTCGGGATGATCTGGCGGTCGGCATCGATCACGCTGATGGTGATCAGGCACAGGAAGAACACGAGGTAGGCCGGAACGACGGCACCACCCTCGAAGCGGACGGCGGTGCCGGCGAACAGCAGGACCGTCACCACGATCACCAGGCGCTGCCGGTGCCCGCTGGCCAGGGTCGCCAGGGCCGGTACCGGCTTCAGCGACGAGCGGTCGGGGATGCGGTCGATGACGTGATTGGCGAAGAGTCCCCCGGGGACGCCCAGGAGGGCGCAAAGGACAGCGACAGGACCAGTCACCTAGCCGCCAAGGCCTTCACCGCAGCAGCGCGCATGATGTCGATCGACGGGCGCCGGCCTGTCCACAGCTCGAAGGCCAGGGCGCCCTGGTGGAGGAGCATCCCGAGACCGCCGGCCACCCGGGCGCCCCGC
>JANMRJ010000788.1:0-1118 GCA_031370985.1 Acidimicrobiales bacterium | reverse complement strand
CGTCGGGCACCGAGCCCATGACCTCCTCGGTGGCGGCGTTGTGGACCTCGATGGTGCCGGCGCCGTCGGGGCGGGCCCAGGAGCCGCCGACGAACAGGGCGTCACGCACGATCATGCCGCCGACAGTAGAGCCGGCCTCGGCGGTGCGGGTTTCATAGGATGACCGTCCAATGAGCTTCCTGCGCCGCCCCGTCTCCCTCATGGTGCTCGGATTCGTCGTCCTCGCCCTCGGCGGGATCGCCTACTCGACCCGGGACACCACGAAGACCGACCCGGCGGCGGCCACCCGGTGCGAGTTCCCGCCGTGCCGGGCGTCGGCCGACCCGGTGCCGGCCCGAGGGTACGAGGGCGCCTACGTGGCTGCCGACCCCGCGGATGCGGACCACGTCGTCATCGCCGACACCAATGTCCTGGAGACCAAGTGCGGGTTCCACACCACGTTCAACCGGGGAAAGGACTGGGTCGACGGTTACTACGACCTGCCCGCCGGCTTCACCGGGTGCCGCATCAACGGGCCCTCGGGCGGCCACGTGGCCAGCGGGAGCGTGGCCCGCGGTAGCGGCGCCCGGGTCTATGCGGTGTTTGGCTCCGCCCATGTCGATGACAACAGGCGGGAGAGCGTGCTGGTCGCCACGTCGAACGACGGCGGGAAGACCTTCGGGGCGGCCAAGGTGGCGATCCGGCCCACCGCCCCGGAGATCGGGTTGGGCCGCCCCCTCATGTCGGTATACGAGAAGCCCGGCGCACCCGACATCGTCCTGCTCTCGGCCTGGACCTGCCGTCCTGTGACCGCGAGCGCAGCCGGCGGCACGCAGTGCGACGGCGACATTTTTTCCCGCTCCGACGACGGCGGCCAGTCCTACTCGGCGCCGGTCCTTGTCAACGCGCCGCCCGCCGGCCAGAACCCGTCGGCGCCGGTCATGGACCGCGACGGGGTGATTTTCCAGACCTACCAGGTCCGCTTCAACGACGGGCCGGTGGAGCTGTACCTGGCCAAGTCCACCGACGGCGGCAAGACGTTCACTCAGACCCTCCTCGACCGCCAGATCCAGATCGGGTTCCTGTACGACTCGGCCAAGCTGATCGCCGACCCCCTCACCGGCAACCTCTATACGGTA
>JANMRJ010000757.1:0-2782 GCA_031370985.1 Acidimicrobiales bacterium | reverse complement strand
CCGAGCCGCCGCGCCTGGGGGCGGCGGTCATGAGCGGGCCGGCGCTGCGGACGTCGGCGCGGCTGGCCGTTGGGTCTGACGGCCGGGCCGGGCACCGGCCCCGGTCGGGGTCGGGCGCCGTGCCCACCGATACGTGTCTTGCCGCCCATCCGCTGCTGGAGGAGCTGATCGTCGATGGGCGCTACCCCGGCGCCGGCGAGGTACTCCTTCGGGCCGGCGTGGCGTCGGGTGAGCGCGTGGTGCTCGTCGATCGGGCGCCGGGCGCGGTTCAGGTCCCCGCCGGCGTGCGGGTGTTCGGCGAGGGCGACGAGGACCCCGCGGTCGTGCACGAAGAGGTGGCCGGGCGGAGGTTCCGTATCTCCGCGATGTCGTTCTTCCAGCCCGGCCCGGTCGTGGCCGCGGCGCTGGTGCAGGCCACCTCCGCGGCAATCGGCGACGCCCTGCCGCCGGGAGGAGTGCTCGTCGACGCCTATGCCGGCGTCGGCCTGTTCGGTTCCGTCATTGGTCACGACCGCGGCGCCCGGGTGGTCGCCGTGGAGAGCGACCTCTCGGCAGCGGCCGACGCCCGGGTCAACCTCGCCGACCTCGACGCCCCGGTCGTGGCGGCGGAGGTCGGCCGCTGGAAGCCGCGCCCCGCCGACGTGGTGGTCGCCGACCCGGCCCGATCGGGGCTTGGGCGACCCGGCGTCGCCGCCGTCACCGCCACCCACGCGCCGCGGATCGTCCTCGTCAGCTGCGACCCCGCGTCACTGGCTCGGGACGCCGTGCTCCTGCGGGCCGAGGGCTACATCCTTCAGACCGTGCGGCTGGTCGACGCATTCCCGCACACCTTCCACGTCGAGACGGTCAGCCGCTTCGACCGGTGAGCGCTGCGAGCGCAGCGCCGACAGCAGCGACTGCGTCGGGGTCGCGCAGGTCCGCCGCCCCCCTGTCGCCGGCGGCAATGCCGATGGTGGCGGAGACGACGATCCGTACCCCCTGCGCGCCCAGGGTCTGCTCGAGCGCCTGGCGGCCCATGACCCCGCCGTTGGACCTCGGTGACCCGCACAGAACCGCCACCGGCTTCTCGTAGAGCTCGCCGGAGCTGACCAGCCAGTCCAGTGCGTTCTTCAACGAGCCCGGCATGCTGTGGGCGTACTCCGGGCTGGCGATGAGCACGCCGCCGGCGGCCGCCACCTGCGCCCGCCACTCGACGACCGCAGGCGGCGCGCCGGCGCCGTCTCGTTCCAGGTCGGGATTGAACGAGGGGACATCGCCGACGGACATGGCGTCGGTGATGTCCACGCCGGCGGGCGCGACGCGCCGCGCCGTACGGAGGATGGCCCGGTTCGACGAGCTGGCCTGCAGGCTTCCTGACACGGCGAGGATCCTCACCGTTCCAGCCGGTTCAGAGGGACTGGCGGAGGAGGTCGCTCGCCCGCTCCCTCGCCCGCTTGGCCAGCGAGCGCCGGCGCCAGCGATCGAGGTCGAACTCCTCGGACGCCTCCAGATCCTCGGCAAAATGAGCGGCCAGCTCGTCGACCAGCGCCGGCTCGTGGAAGGCCACCACCAGTTCCTCGTCGAGGCCGAGCGACCGGTGCTCCAGGTTGCTGGAGCCCAGGTTTGCCCACCCGTCGGCGATCATGACCTTGGCGTGGAGCATGGTCGGCTGATACTCGAAGATGCGCACGCCAGCCTCGAGCAGCCGGCCGTACTGGCGCTGGCCGGCCTCGCGGACGACCTGCTTGTCGACATTGGGCCCGTTCACCAGGATGCGGACATCGACCCCTCTGGCCGCAGCGTCGCAGAACAGGTCGACGAACGCCTCGTCGGGGGCGAAGTAGGCGGTGGTGACCCAGAGCCGCTCGAGGGCGCCGGCGATGGTGGCGAAGAAAAGCTGGCCGGCGGCCGTGCCGCCGGCGCCGGGTGAGCTGCGGATGACCTGGAGGTCGACCCCGCCCTCGATCTCCACCAGGTCGGGAAAGTGGGCAGGGCCGAGCATGACGTGGGTCGCCTCGGCCCAGTTGTCGGCGAACCCACCGAGGATGTCGCGCACCGCCGGCCCCTCGACCACGGCGTGGGTCTCCCGCCCGTGCGCTGGGTCGTCGGCATCGCCGGCCCACACGTCGGCGATGCCCACGCCGCCGGCGAAGCCGACCCGGCCGTCGACGATCAGGAGCCGGCGGTGCATCCGGTTGTTGAGCTTGTCGAGGGTGTGCCAGGCCGGGGGCCGGAAGAAGGCGACGGTCACGCCGGCCGCCTCCAGCGTGTCGACCGTGGCGTGGTCGAGCTTGGCCGACCCGTAGGCGTCGAGGACGACGTTGACCTCTACGCCGGCTTTGGCCCGCCCACAGAGCGCGGCAGTGAAGCGGTCGGCGACGGCGCCGGGCCAGAGGATGTACGACGACAGATCGACCGTCGACCGGGCCGAGGCGATGGCGTCGAGCATGGCCGGGAACGTCTCCGCCCCGTTGCGCAGGATGCGGACGCGGTTGCCCGAGCGCAGCGGCGCACCGGTGATCCCCTCCACCAGGCGGGTGAACTCGATACTGCCCGGCTGGGGCGGGTCGTCGAACTGGTAGCCCGCCCGGCCCTCGCGCCGGTAGCGCGCCGTGCCCACTGCGTAGGTGACGGCCAGGCCCGCCCCGATAGGGACCGCCGCCCTGATCACCCACGATTTCGCGGAACCCGACACAATGCTCGAAGTTAGCTGTCGATCTGGGCAGATCCTGTTCGTCAACGCCTTCCTGCTCAATCCCGAAGGTGTGATCCGGGCGAGTTGGACGCCGGACGCCGCCGACCC
>JANMRJ010000692.1:0-2018 GCA_031370985.1 Acidimicrobiales bacterium | reverse complement strand
AGATGCCTCAGCGTCAAGCCGTGCGGTCCAACTGTCCTGGCCGACGCGGGGAGCGGGTTCACCGTGCAGCCGGTCGGCGACATCGGGCCCGGGCCATGGGCAGGCTCGGGTCCCCTCGTCGGCACGTTCGTCGTGCGTCTCAGCGCGACGATCGAGAACGGCATCCGCATCGTCGAGTTCGTCGGCATGTTGACGACGCCCCCCAATGGCGGGCCAGCGTGGTTCGTTCAGGACCTGCTCGAAGGGGCGGTGCACGTCGACGGGGCGTACGCCGCGGTGGATGGTTGGCTGGTCCGTGACCCGGCCCATCCGTGCGGATCCGATCCACGGAATCCTGTCGTCGTCTATGGGTGCCCGACCGACGACTACCTGACCGAAGACCAGTTCCAACCGCTCCAGGCGGACGGATCGTCGATCGGTCCGTTCGCGTCGATCTTCCTGTCGACGGGCTCCTACGATCGCTGGGCGCCCGACCCGGCTCCGGCGGGTTCCGGCGGTCGAGGCGTCGCGCCGCGCCACGCGACGTATCTGCTCTGGCTCATCTCGGATGGCTGCGGCCCGAACGCCGACTGCGCGGTTCCTGCACCGCGCTGGCGGATCGTCGGTCGGTTCGACCCGCTGCCCACTCCGCCGTCACCGTCGCCTTCGACTGAGCCGCCCAGCGCGGAGGTGGTTCACACGGTCGCCGAGCTCGTCACCGACCCGATGTCGTTCATCAACCAGGACGTGACGGTAGATGGCTGGCTCGTCGCAACGCCTCCGCTCAAATGCGTCGGTTCCTGCGAATTCGATTGGATCACCGATGATGCGTTTCAGCCTTGGGTCTCGGATGGCCAGACCGGATCGACGAGAGAGCCGGAGATCGGCATGCGCGTCCAGAACGGGGCATACGCCGCCTTCGCTGATCGATCGGCGACCGACGCGAACGGTCTGCCCATTCCGCGGTTCGGACGATACGTCGTCCGCGGGACCGTCCACGATGCCTGCGAGTTCCTGTCCCCGGCGCCGACGGACAGCCCCCCGTGCGCTGGGCCGGCGATCGTGCTCTGGGAGGTCGTCGAGCGGTTGCCCGATCTGACCGCGCCGGCTGCCTCGGAACGGACCACGGTCTTCCCACGGACATGTCCGCCCGGCGGTGCCTGCCAATAACCTTTCCGCTCCGGAGTCGGCCGCCCGAGTCCCTCCCGCTAGACTTCGAGCCCATGACCACCATCAAGCCCGCCGTCGAGCTCGGCGCGCGCGCCGCCATCGCCAATCGGACGGAGGAGCTGTTCCGCTCCTCGGGCGCCCTCCGCGAGGGTCACTTCCAGCTCAAGAGCGGCCTGCACGGCGATGCGTACGTCGAGAAGTTCGCCGTCCTGTCGGACCCCGCCGCAACCAGCGAGCTGTGCGGGTTCTGGGCCGCGGCCTTCTCCGCTGACGAGGACGGCGACGACACCCGGGTCGACGTGGTCGCCGGACCGACGACCGGTGGCGTGATCCTCGCGTTCGAGACAGGTCGCCAGCTCGGAGTCCGGGCGATCTTCGCCGAGGAGGTCAGGGTCGCCGACGGTGCCGCCCGGCGCGAGTTCCGGCGCGGCTTCCGGATCGAGCCCGGCGAGCGGGTTCTGCTCGTCGACGACATCCTCACGACCGGCGGCTCGTTGCTCGCGATGCTGCCAGCGGTCGAGGCGATGGGCGGCGAGATCGCCGAGTGTGTGGTGCTCGTCGACCGGAGCGGCGGTGGGACGAACGCCCTCACCTCGCCCGTGACCGGTCGCGTCTATCCGCTCCGATCGCTCTGGCGGCTCGACCTGCCGACCTACGAGCCGGGACCCGCAACGTGCCCGCGCTGTGCCGACGGCACGCCCCTCCACACGCCCGGTAGCAGCGGGACGGGCGCGTGACCGACGCCGCTCCGGCGAAGACATCGTCCCCGGCGACGGTCGCGGCCGGTCCGCGCCGGCTCATCGCCCTCGGTCTCGTCGTCGTGGTGGTGGTCGCCGTCGCGATCGGCGCGGCACTGGTGATCGGCGGAC
>JANMRJ010000675.1:0-2670 GCA_031370985.1 Acidimicrobiales bacterium | reverse complement strand
CCGGCGCTCAGGACGAAGCGGTCGCGGTCAGGCCAGTCCGGGTGGCTCGGGGCGTGGCGAAGGAAGCGGGTCCAGAGGGTGTAGGCCATCGGCGCGGCGCCCATCGGGGCACCCGGATGGCCCGAGTTCGCCTGCTGGACGCCGTCGATCGACAGGGTCCGGATCGTGTCGATCGCGAGGCGGTCGAGGGTCTCGGTGGCGGTCGGCATGGAGGTCGGCTCCCGCTGGTCCGGATCGGGTCGTGTCCGGGTCGCTGCGTCGAGGCTGATTGTAGGCGCGCGGGCCGCCGGGCCGGATGGACGCCGCTATCCTCGCTCCATGCCTCCGACGATCCCCGGCCGCCGACGAGGTCGCGCCACGAGCGCCCGCGTGCCGAGTATCGTCGTGCTCGGCGACCTGATGCTCGATGTCGTGCTTGCACCTGCCCGGGCGCTCGCGGTCGGGACAGATGTGCCCGGGCGGGTGATGCTTCGCCAGGGCGGCTCGGCGGCCACGACGGCTCGCTGGCTGGCCCGTCTCGGTGCCCGCTCGACGCTTGTCTGCGCGGTCGGGCGCGACAACGAGGGTCGGGCGCTCGTGTCCGCGCTCGAGAGCGATCGGGTCCGGGTCCGCGCGACTCGTGTCGCGGGGGAGCGGACCGGTCGGATCGGGGTGCTCGTGGCGCCTGGCGGCGAGCGCTCATTCGTGGCCGACCGGGGTGCGGCCGATCGACTGGCGCCCGCGGATCTCGCCGCCGCTACCTTCCGCGCGGACCTTCTGCACTTGCCGGTCTACTCGCTCCTCGGCGAGCCGCTTGGCCTGGCCGGCCGGAGGGCGATCGAGCTCGCGCGGGCGGGCGGGGCGCTCGTGTCGCTCGATCTGTCGTCGGTCGGGCCGCTCCTGGCCGACGGCCGGCGGGCGGCGTTGCGGCTCGTCCGTGATGTGGCGCCGGACGTCCTGTTCGCCACCCGAGTCGAGGCGGAGGCGATCTCGGGCGGCCGGGACACGACCGGGCTTGGCGACGTCGCCTCGATCGTGGTCGTCAAGCAGGGCCGGTCGGGCGCGTCCGTCCTCGCCCGATCCGAGACCGGGCGGCTGGCGTTCGACGTCGCGACGACGCCTCTGGACGCCGCCGACACGACGGGCGCCGGCGACGCGTTCGACGCCGGGTTCCTCGTGGCCTGGCTGGGCGCGGAGCCCTTGGCGCGACATCGGCCGGCGACACTCCGGCGGGCCGTTCTTGCCGCCCATCGCGCGGCAGCCCGGCAGCTGTCGACGGTTCCGCGAGAGCTCGGTCTGTGATCGGCGAGCGGCTGGTCGTGGGTCGTGAGGTCGCCGCGGCCCTTGCCGGGGGCCGGCCCGTCGTCGCTCTCGAGTCGACGTTGATCAGTCACGGACTGCCGTACCCGCAGAACCTCGAGGTCGCGCTGGCCTCCGAGGCTGCCGTCCGCGAGAGCGGCGCCGTGCCGGCGACCGTGGCGATCCACGACGGACGGCTGCTCGTCGGGCTGGACGACGCGGCGCTCGAGGCCCTCGCGACGGCGCCGGCAGGATCGGTTCGCAAGGCGGCGCGACCGTCGCTGGCGGTCGCGTTGGCCGGCGGCGGGTGGGCGGCGACGACGGTGTCGGCCACGATGATCGCGGCCCACGAGGCAGGGATTCGCGTGTTCGCGACGGGTGGGATCGGGGGTGTCCATCGCGGGGCGATCGCGGGAACGTCGCCCTCGCTCGACATCTCGTCCGACCTCGAGGAGCTCGGGCGGACGCCGATGGTTGTGGTGTGCGCCGGCCCGAAGGCGATCCTCGACGTGCCGGCCACGCTCGAATACCTCGAGACGCACGGCGTGCCGGTGCTGACGATCGGCCAGGCCGAGTTGCCCGGGTTCTACTCACGGACCTCCGGGATCCCGTCGCCGCAGACCGCCCCGGATATGGCGGGTGCGGCGGCCGTCGCCCAGATCCACCTCGAGCTGGGCCTCGGCGGCGTGCTCGTGTGCGTGCCGGTCCCGGAAGCCGAGGCACTCCCCGGTGACGTGGCACGCGACGTCATCCAGCGGGCGGTTCGCGAGGCGGATGCGACGGGCATTCACGGCCCGGCGACCACGCCCTGGCTCCTCGACCGGATTGCGGCGATCACGAACGGAGCCTCGATCCGCGCCAACACGTCACTGATCGTCAACGACGCGAGGGTCGCCGGGGAGCTGGCGGTGCGGCTCGCCTGACTCGGTCCACGCAGTCCAGCCAACGCCGGCCGATCTCGATCATTCGACAGTCATGGTGACCTTGGCTTCGCGGCGTGGGGCTTCCAATCGGCAAACGCGCTCATGCGACAGCCTCGGCATCGGATGATCCGGAATCAGTCGATCGCCAAGCGACTCCCGCGGCGAAGGTCGTCGTGGCTGTCGTTTGCGACAAACACGCCGCGCCGTGGCGCACCGCACCGCGCCGTGGCGCACCGAGGGCGGCGATCGGCCCGACCGGTGTTCGGCCAGCTGACGGGAATGCCCTCGCCGAGCTCCGCGGAGGATCGTCCTCGTGTTGCTGGGGACGGGGGCGGTGGCTACACTCGCCGCAGTGGCCGTGTTCCGGGCGAGCGACCGCCGCGCGAAGGATCGTGGTCTGCTCGACCAGACCACCGGCTCCTGACCGACCGAGGCCGTGAGCGCGGGGACGCCGCGACCGTCCGCTCAC
>JANMRJ010000665.1:0-1882 GCA_031370985.1 Acidimicrobiales bacterium | reverse complement strand
ACATCGAGCTGCGGGCGCTGGCCGGCGCCACGCCGTTCACCCCGTCGTTCAACAAGGTGCCGAACAACTCCCTCGGTGACGGGGTCAACGGCAACGACAAGCCCTTCCTGACCGCCTTCCCGTATCTGGCCACGCCTCACCAGGGCTACGAGAACATCCACGGGAAGATCGGATCCACGAGCCCCCAGCCCGCCGGGCCGGTCTCGGCGACGACGGTGCCGCCGGCGACGACGGTGCCGCCGGCGTCGACCACGACCACGACGGCCCCCCCGGCCACATGTGACTACCCGAACAGCTACAAGCAGTACCTGACACCTGCGCAGATCGCGCAGCTCATGGCCGCAGGCCGCACCTTCTGCGGTTGATCCAGGAAATGACGGCTCAGCGACGACGGGGGTGGGTACTCCCCACCCTCGCCGTGGCCGCCGTGATGGGTGTCACCCTCGGCCGGTTCGCGCTGGCCGTGGGTGGCGCCACGCCCGACGCCCCGCCGGCCCGCACGGCCGGCGGGAGCGCCGAGGCGGCGGTGGCGGACCTGCAATCCCGTCTGGGCGCCACGCCCGACGACCCTTCTCTGCTCACCCGCCTGGGTGAGGCCTACCTGGTCCGGGCCCGCGAGACTGCGGACCCGACGTACTTCAACCGGGCCGCGCAGGCGCTCGAGCGCAGCGCCGCGCTCAGGCCGGACCAGCCCAGCACCCTCACCGGCCTCGGCCTCCTGGCCCTCGGCCGCCACGACTTCACCGCCGCCCTCGACCTCGGCCGGCGCGCCCATGAGCTCGACCCCGCCTCGCCCCAGCCCCTCGGCGTTGTGGTCGACGCCAACGTGGAGCTCGGCCGCTACGACGACGCCGGCACCGCGCTGCAGGAGATGCTCGACCGCCGGCCCTCGCTGGCCAGCCTGTCCCGGGCGTCGTACCTCCGGGAGATCACCGGCGATGTCGGTGGCGCGATCACGGCCATGACCCAAGCTGCCATCGCCGGCGCCGGCTCGGCGGCCGGCGATGTCGCCTACGTCGAGACCCTGCTCGGCGACCTCCACCTCGGTGCCGGCGACCTCGACCGGGCCGAGAGCTCCTACCGCCGGGCGCTTGGGCGGGCCGCCTCGCCGGCCGCCGATGTCGGGCTGGCCCGGGTGGCCGCCGCCCGTGGCGACCTGCCTGCGGCCGCTGCCGCGCTCGTCGACGTCACTACCCGACTGCCCCAGCCAGCGTGGCTCGCCCTCCTGGGCGACATCCAGACCGCCCTCGGTCGCACGGCCGACGCCGGCGCCTCCTACGACCTGGTCCGCCAGGTCGAGGCCCTCAACCGTTCGGCCGGCATCGCCGTCGACCTCGAGCTGGCCCGCTTCGAGGCCGACCAGGCCACCAACCCTTCGGCGGCGGTGGCGATGGCCCGGGAGGCCCGCTTGTTGCGCCCGACCATCTACGCCGATGACACCCTCGGTTGGGCCCTGCGCCAGGCCGGCCAGCCGGCGGAGGCCCTGGTCCATGCCAAGTCCGCCGTGCGCCTCGGCACCGCCGACGCCGTGCTCTGGTACCACCTGGCCGCCACCGAGGCCGACCTCGGCCGGCTCGACGACGCCCGGGCCCACCTGGCCACCGCCCTCACGACCAACCGGTTCCTGACCGTCCGCGACCTGCCGGCAGCTCGCCAGCTCGCGGCCCGATTGGGACTGGCGGCGTGAGGGGCTGGCGGCGTGAGGCGCCGGTTGGGGCTGGCGGCGTGAGGCGCCGGCTGTTCGGCCTTTCCCTCGCCGGCGCCGTCGCCGCCGGTGCCCTCGCCGTCCCGCTGGCCGGCGCCGCCGGCGCCCACCCGCTCGGCAACTTCACCGTGAACACCTACGCCGGCCTGCGAGCACAACCCGACCAGGTCGTCATCG
>JANMRJ010000840.1:0-3063 GCA_031370985.1 Acidimicrobiales bacterium | reverse complement strand
TGCCACCGCACGGTCACCGGTCTTCTCGTAGTCGGCCATCACCCGGAGGGACGACATGAGAAAGCGGAGGTCGGCGGCCACCGGGGCCTGTTGAGCCACTAGGGCGTACGACCGCTCCTCCAACTCGACGAACTTGGCATCGATCCGATCGTCACCAGCGACGACGGTATCGGCCACAGACTGGTCGTCGCCCAGCAGGGCGCCCATAGCCCCGGTGACTGCGTCCTCCGCCATGAGTCCCAGAGCATCGATGTCGATGCGGAGGGTGTCCAGCGCTTCCTGGAACAGGGGCCGTCCCGGCATCATCCAAACCGTCCGCTCACGTAGTTCTCGGTGCGTTCGTCACGCGGGCTGGTGAAGATCTTCTCGGTCCGGTCGAACTCGACGAGGAGACCAGCGCGGCGATCTACTTCGGCGTCGACCTCAGCGGTGAAGAACGCCGTCATGTCGCTGACCCGAGCAGCCTGCTGCATATTGTGGGTGACGATCACAATCGTGTAGTCGGCCTTGAGCTCCTGCATGAGGTCCTCGACCCGCGAGGTGGCCACCGGGTCGAGGGCCGAGCACGGCTCGTCCATGAGAATGACCTGGGGCTGAGCGGCGATGGCTCGGGCGATACACAGGCGCTGCTGCTGACCACCCGACAGCTCGGTTGCCGATGTCCTCAGCCGGTCTTTGACCTCGTCCCAGAGCGCGGCCTTGCGCAGCGACTGCTCGACGCAATCGTCCATGTCGACCTTCAGCTTGGCGATCCTCGGACCGAACGCCACGTTGTCGTAGATCGACTTCGGGAAGGGATTGGGACGCTGGAACACCATGCCGATGCGCCGGCGCACGACCACGGGGTCGACGCCTGGCCCGTAGAGGTCGGCGCCCTGGTACCGCAGGCTTCCCTCGACTCGGACGCCGGGGATGAGGTCATGCATCCGATTGAGGCTGCGCAGGAGCGTGGTCTTCCCACATCCCGACGGGCCGATGAACGCGGTGATCTGACCCTTGCGCAGATTCAGCGTGACATCACGCACGGCGCGGAAGCTCCCGTAGAAGACGCTGAGCGTCTCGAGCTCGAAGATCGCCCCACCTTTGGGCGGCACGGTTTGGCGCTTGAAGGCTGTGAGCCGCGGGGTGGCGGTGGCTTCGCTGGGCGGTTCGGTTCCTTCGATCAACAACTCTCTGCCTTGTGCGCGAGCGGGATGATTCATGAGAACGCGGAACGTAACGCCTGGCAATGGCCGCGGGGCGTCCCTGCGGTGAACAAGAGGTGAACGACAGGCGTCATCGCGGAGATGGGGCAGCGTTTCACGCTTCGTTCACCGCAAATCCACCTGCGAGACACCTGCTCGTAAGACCCGCTCTCTACCGTGGCTCGATGCAAGCTCAAGGAGACACGACGATGCGCCGTAGACACGCCCGTTCCGCAGGTCCGATCGCCGCACTGGCCGCAGTGGCCCTGCTGGCTGTGGGATGCGGGGGGACCGACGACACGCCCGCGGCCTCGACAAACAACACGACCGGCGGGTCGACGGTCACCACAGAGGTTCCCGTCACGGGGACCCTCAACGCCGCAGGGGCCACGTTCCCGAAGAGCTTCTACGAGGTCGCTATCGCCGGGTACAAGAAGGTCCAGCCCGGCGTGACGGTCAACTACAACGCGACCGGCTCCGGCGCCGGACGCCAGAGCATGCAGGACGGGGTGGTGGACTTCGCCGGCTCCGACGGACTCGTCGCCGCTGCCGATGTCGCCAAGTACAAGGGCGAGTTCGTCTACATCCCGACCGTCGCCGCCCCAATTACGGTCTCGTACAACCTGGCCGACGTGAAGGACCTGACCCTCGACGCGGAGGTGATCGCCAAGATCTTCCAGCGCCAGATCAAGAAGTGGGACGACGCAGCGATCGCCGCCCAGAACCCGGGCGGGAAGCTGCCCGCCACCGACATCTCGGTTGCCCACCGCTCCGACGGCTCGGGCACCACCGAGAACTTCACCAAGTACCTGGTGGCGGCTGCACCGACGGCGTGGACTCTCAAGTCCGGTTCGACCGTCGAGTGGCCGACCGACACCCAGGCCGGCAACGGCAACCAGGGCGTCGCCCAGATTGTCAAGGGCACGGCCGGCGCCATCGGCTACGTCGACCTCTCCGACGCCAAGGCCTCGGGGCTCCAGTTCGCCAGAATCAAGAACAAGTCGGGCAAGGCCATCACCGCCAACCTCGACGGCGCTACCGCAGCGCTGGCCGGCGCCCAGGTGAACGCCGACCTCAGCTACAACCCGCTCAACGCCGACGGGGCCGACGCCTACCCGATCACCGCCCCGACCTGGATTCTTGTGTACAAGAACCAGCCCGACAAGGTGAAGGGTGCGGCCATCAAGTCGTTCCTCCGCTACGTGGTCGGCGACGCCCAGAAGCTGGCCAACGCCGTCGACTACGCCCCCCTACCGACGGCGTTGCAGCAGAAGGCCATCGCCCAGATCGACAGCATCATCGTGCCCGCCACGTAGTTCACCACTCCCACCGACCGATCGGCACCAGATGACGCTCACCACCGCCCCGCCCCGGCCCCCGGCGCCCCAGATCACGAGCCCGGGGCGGGCGGGGCTGAGCGACCGGGCCTTCCGCACCCTCACCCTCGCGTGCGGGCTGACGGTGCTGGTCATTCTCGGCTTCATCGCCGTTTCGATGACCGAGAAGGCGTGGCCGGCGTTCAGTCACGACGGAGTGCGGTTCTTCACCACCACCCGATGGGCACCCGGCTCCGAGGTCTTCGGGTCCATCCCCTTCGTCTACGGCACGGTGGTGACAGCGGTGATCGCCCTGGTCCTGGCCGTCCCGCTCAGCGTTGGGATCGCCCTATTCCTCTCAGACGTTGCACCGCGCCGGCTGCGCCGGCCGGTGAGCTCATTGATCGACCTCCTCGCCGCCGTCCCATCGGTTGTCTACGGGTTGTGGGGTGTGATCGTGCTGGCGCCGTTTCTCGCTGGCGTCTACGACCGGGTGAGCGACATGACCTCGCCGATACCGGTCCTGTCGCGGCTGTTCTCGGGGCCGTCCACCGGCCGCGGCC
>JANMRJ010000598.1:0-14070 GCA_031370985.1 Acidimicrobiales bacterium | reverse complement strand
CGGAAGATCGTGACCGTCGACGGGGTGGTGTCGGGTCCTCGCATCACGAGGATCGCCTGCCCGAAGGTCTCGATCGTCGGGCCGGCGGGACGGGTGCCGCAGGCGCCGCCGAGCGGTTGGTAGCCGGGAAGGGACACCTGGGCATCCACCCACCGCACGTAGGCACAGTCCCGCCCGGCGACGAGGACGAGGGTCGAGCCGCTGGCCGAGGTGCGGACCACCTCGGGCAGGCCGGCCTCGGGCACGGGCAGCGGGCCGACGGGCAGGCCGGGACGGCTCCCCTCGGGCGGGGGCGGCGGGCGGACCGACGGGTCTCCGGTGCGGACCAGGCGAAGGCCGGCGGCGATGGCCTCCGCCTCGGCCAGGCGGGCCGCCGGCGCCGACCGGCCGGCGTAGGAGGCGATCTTCACGATCGACTGCGGCACATCCCCCCTGCGGACGCGGATGTCGCCGGCGAGCACCCGCTCCGGGCCGAGTCCGTACGCCGGCCCGGGCGCGATCGTGGCCTCGCCCGGCCCGCCGAGGTACTTGGCCTCGAGGGGGTCGCCGCCCACCACCACGATCACCGCATCGGCCGGGAAGGCGGCGCTGAAGGCGCTGTCGTTCCTCGCCAACAGGGCCAGGGTCCGGTCGGCCTCGGAGAGCGGGCGGGTGGCGACGACCATCCGCTCGCCTTGGGCGAAGAGCGTGGTCCACGCCGGCGGCACGGTGAAGTCGAGCCGGGTGCCGAGGGGCTGGCCGGCGACGAATTCGAGGGCCGAGGTGGTGGGCGGCAGCGCCGGCGTGGTCGACGGCGTCGTCGGGTCGTCGCCGGCGACGACGCTCGTCGGCCGGTCAGCGGCGCTGTCGGTACGGGCTACGACCGCCATGGCGGCGATCGAGGCGATGACGAGGACCCCCAGGATCGGGACACGTCTCGCCCGGTACCACCTGCCGAAAGAACTGTCTGGCGCCACCATCTCGACCACCGCCCCTATCAACAAAAGGCTAGCCCAGCTCGAGCCGAAGCGCGATGCCGTCCTGCGGGCGGTCCGCCGCTGAGCCCTGATTCGATTCGCTTAGGATCCTGATGTGTCAGATGTCGTGATTCCATGGCAGCGGGTGACACACGCTCCAGTCGTTGTTCCCGAGGATGTCATGGGGGTCCTGGCGTCGGTGGACCCTCCGCGGGCCGTGGGAGAAGGGGGATCACAGAGGCATTGGTTGCGGAAGGCATTTCCGCCTAGGTGATGGCCCGAAATGGCGGTGCTACCGACGATGCATTGGTCACCATCACAGATCAGCTGGACGCTCTCCAGCTCGTTTGTGAACTGGCAACTGGCGAGCGGCCGCTCACGGTATTCGCCATTCGGGACCTCCATGTTCTCATAACTCGCAGCCAGGTGACCTACGGGGCACATGACCAGTTTGGCCGCAAAGTCCACCCGCTTTTGCGTGACGGCGGCTGGAAGCAGGACGCGAACCACGTACGAAGGCCCGATGGCTCACTCCTGGAGTACACGCCACAGCCTCACATTTTACGGCGGGGGAAAAATATCGACCTCCGAGTCGACTCGGCGAACTACACCAAGTGCTTGAGCGAACCCTCGCCTTGGCCACGGACGCTTTCGGTCGACGCCTTTCCTAGCCGTACTTCGTCCTCCTTGAGCCTGAGGGCGATGTCGTACACGACGCGCTTGGGGACGCCCAGGGCCGCGGTCACCTCGGCAATGGCTGATCGCGTGTCGGCGCCGGCACCGAGACGGACGCGGAGGGCGGCCTCCACGTCGGCCTCCTCCGCCGGCTCGGGCGCCGGCGCGCCCTCCAGGACGATCACATACTCCCCACGGGGCTCCTTGGTCGCCAGGTGGTCGACCGCGCCGGCCAGCGTGCCCCGCCAGATCTCCTCGTGCAGCTTGGTCAGCTCCCGGACTACAGCGACCCGGCGGAGGCCGCCGGCCGCGCCGACCAGGTCGACGACCGTGGCCCGGACCCGGGGCGGCGCCTCGAAGATCACCGTGGTCCGGCGGTCGGCCGCCACCTCACGCAGGCGACCGGCGCGGGCGGACCCCTTGCGGGGCAGGAACCCCTCGAAGCAGAACCTGCTCGTCGACAGGCCGCTCACCACCAGGGCGGCGACCATGGCCGAGGGGCCGGGGACAACCTCGACGGTGTGGCCGGCGGCCGCGGCGGCGGCGACCAACCGCTCCCCGGGGTCGGAGATGCCGGGCATGCCGGCGTCGGTGACGACCACCACTCGCTCGCCCTTGACGAGGCGGGCGACGACGTTGGCCACCTGGGCCGCCTCGTTGTGATCGTGCACCGCCAACAGGCGCCGGCCGGCGGGCAGGCCGAGGTGGGACAGTAGGGCACGGGTGCGGCGGGTGTCCTCGCAGGCGATGGTGTCGGCGATGGCCAAAGCCTCGACCGCCCGGGGCGACAGGTCGCCCAGGTTCCCGATGGGCGTCCCCACGAGCACCAGGCTCATTCGCGTATCTCGAGGCTGTCCCCGACGCGCAGCTTCCACCGGTCGAAGGCACCGCTTTCCGCCTCGATCACCACGCCGCCCCGCAGCGACGGTCGGGTCATCCGGCCAGGACGCAGGCAGATGGTCCGCAGCACGACGAGGTCCTTGGTGCAGAAGGCCACGTCGATGGTGAACATCATGCCCACCGAGTGCACGGACCGGGCGGGGCTCAGGAGGATGGCGCCGTCGATCCCCTGGCGGCCGAGCAGGCCGGTCACTCGCTCCTCCCTTGTCTCGGCCACTTCGAGCGCAGCCAGGACCTCGCCGTCGCGCAGCAGCCAGGTTTCGATCATCGACTCAGACGTTGAAGCGGATCTCGAGGACATCGCCGTCGGCGACCTCGTATTCCTTCCCCTCGATCCGCAGGCGGCCGACCTCCTTGGCCTTCTGCCACGAGCCGAGCTCCAGCAGCTCGTCCCAGCGGATGATCTCGGCCCGGATGAAGCCCCGCTGGAGGTCGGAGTGGATCACGCCGGCGCACTCGGGCGCCTTGGCGCCGGCCCGGAACGTCCAGGCCCGCGACTCCTTGTCGCCGGTGGTCAGGAACGTCCGCCGGCCGAGCAGCTGGTAGGCGGCCCGGATGACCCGGGGGAGCGCGCCTTCGCCCAGTCCGAGCCCAACGAGTAGCTCGGCGCGGTCGGCCTCGTCGAGCGAGGACGCCTCGGCTTCGAGTTGCACGCTGACCCCAAGCACCTCGGCCGCGTCGCCGAGTTCGGCGGCGACCGGCTTGGTCAGCTCGTCGGCCTCGCCCACCTGGTCCTCGCCCAGGTTGACGACGGCCAGGACCGGCTTGTTGGTCAGCAGGAACGTTGACCGCAGGTCGTTGCGCTGCTCCGCGTTGAGGGTCGACCGGTAGATCGGGATGCCGGCGTTGAGCGATTCGAGGCCCGCCTCCATGGCGTCGACCTCGCCCTTGAGCGACGGGTCGTTGCGGGCCATCTTCCTGCGCTTGGTGATCTGGGTCTCGACGGAGTCGGCGTCGGCCAGGACCAGCTCCAACTCGAGGGTGTGGAGGTCATCGAGGGGGTCGTTGTCGCCGACCACGTTGTCGTCGGCGAAGGCCCGCAGGACCATGACGATGGCATCGACCTCGCGGATGCCGCCGAGGAACCGGTTTCCCATGCCCTCACCGGTCGACGATCCCGCCACCAGGCCAGCGATGTCGACGAATTCCAGGGTGGCGCCCACCACCTTCTTCGACTTGCTCATCTCGGCCAGCGCCCGCAGCCGGGGGTCGGGCACCTGGGCGATGCCGACGTGGCTCTCGGTCGTCGAGAACGGGTGGGCGGCCACTGGAACCGATGCCCCGGTCATGGCGTTGAAGAGCGAGGATTTGCCGGCGTTGGGGAGGCCGACGAGGCCCAGACGTTCCATCGCGGCCAGGGTAACCGGGGCGACGCGAGTGGAGGCGGTCCCTACAACCCGCTGAGGCGGCGGAGCCAGTCGTCAATGGTGGTGAGCGTCGAGTGCTCAACGGCGCTGAGGCGACCTCGCAGCCGTTGTTGTGCGACTGACCGTAGGTACTCGGGCATGGCGAACGAGGGCCGGTCGAGCCCATGCCAAGGGCCCCTCGACCCACCGGCTAGCCTGCGCGCACCATGTCGAAGAAGACGAACAAGCGCAAGATCAAGGCCCGGCGCAAGAAGGCCAATCACGGCAAGAAGCCCAACGCCGGCCGGTAGCGGCCCACCGACGCCGGCCACCAGAGTGGCCGACGTGGTCCCTGCACCGGTGGTCGACGTAGTCGAGGTACTGCATGGCACCGAGGTGCACGACCCGTACCGCTGGCTGGAGGATGGGGAATCCGAGGCCACATTGGCGTGGTCGGCGGCCCAGAACGCCCGCACCCGGGCCGTCCTCGACGCCCTGGGGGCGCGCGCGCCCTTGCACGAGCGGCTGCTGTCCCTGCTGCAGGTAGGGATGGTGGGCGCGCCGGCGGTTGCCGGCGACCGGGTCTTCACCCTGGAGCGCGAGGGCGACCAGGACCAGTTCGTCCTGGTCGTGCGGTCCGCCGTCGACCCCGCGCAGCCGGCGCGCGCCGTCGTTGACCCCCACGGGGTGGCGGCGGACCACGCCGTGTCGATCGACTGGTTCAGCCCGTCGCCGGGCGGGCGGCTGGTGGCCTACGGCATCTCCGAGGGTGGCAGTGAGCACGGGACCCTGCGCATCGTCGAGGTCGACAGCGGCAAGCACCTGGCCGACGAGCTCCCCCACGTCCGCCACCCGTCGGTGGCCTGGCTGCCCGACGGTTCGGCCTTCGCCTACGACCGCCTGCCCGACCCTGGCTCCGTCCCCGCCGGCGAGGAGGGCTACTGGGGGACCGTCTGGTGGCACGTGGTCGGCGACGACCGAGCCAACGACGAGCTGTTGCTGGGCGACCTCGAGAAGACGGCGCTGCCGGCCGCGGGAATCTCCGACGACGGACGGTGGCTCCTCCTCCACGTCAGCTACATGCCGACCCGCACCGACGTAATTCTGCTTGACCGCCAGACGGGTGAACGCACCGTGCTGGTGGAGCAGCAGGAGGCCACGACGTGGTGCCAGATCGCTGGCGGTCGGATGTACGCGGTTACCAACCTGGACGCGCCTCGCGGACGTGTTGTCACCGCCGACCTGACGCAACCGCAGGCCGAGTACTGGGCCACCATTGTCCCGGAGAGTTCGGCGGTCATCGACGGTGCAGTCGTCGCCGGCGGGCGGTTGGTGGTGGCGTCGGCCGAGCACGCCGTCTCCCGTCTGCACCACTACGCCCTCGACGGCACCGACGGCCAGCCGATCGCCCTGCCGGAGCTGGGCTCGGTCGGCGGTGTCGACGCCGATCCGGCGGCCGAGCGCGTGTTCCTCACGTTCACGTCGTTCGCCCGCCCGTCGAGCCTGTGGCGGTGGACGCCCGAGGCGGCCGGCGTCGAGCCCTGGACCGACTTCGCCTCGCCGGTCGACGCCGGCACGTTCGCGGTCGACCAGGTCTTCTACCCCTCCACCGACGGCACCGACGTGCCTATGTTCCTCGTGCGGGCATCGTCCACCGAGGTCGACGCCAGCACGCCGACGCTGCTGACCGCCTACGGCGGCTTCGCTATTTCCAACACACCGGGCTACTCGTCGGCGACCGTGGCGTTCTGTGAGGCGGGAGGGGTCTGGGCCGTCGCCGGCATCCGGGGCGGCGGCGAGTACGGGGAGGATTGGCACCGCGCCGGCATGCTGGCCAACAAGCAGCAGTGTTTCGACGACTTCTACGCCGCGGCCGACTGGCTCGTCGCCGAAGGCCGGACCAGCCGGGACCGGCTGGCCATCCGGGGCGGGTCCAACGGCGGCTTGCTCGTGGGCGCGGCCGTCACGCAGCGCCCCGACCTGTGCCGGGCCGCGATCTGCGCCGTCCCCCTGCTCGACATGCTCCGCTACCACCTGTTCCTGATCGGCGCCTTGTGGATCCCCGAGTACGGCGACCCCGACGACCCCGACCAGTTCGCGGTGATCGCCGCCTACTCGCCGTACCGCCACGTCGTCGCCGGCACTGCGTTCCCGGCCACACTGATCACCACTGCGGAGTCCGACTCCCGGGTCGACCCGCTCCACGCCCGCAAGTTCGCGGCCCGGCTCCAGGCCGCAACGTCGTCGCCCGAGGACCGCCCGGTACTGGTGCGCATCGAGTCGCGCGCCGGGCACGGGGTGGGCAAGCCGGCGTGGAAGCAGGCCGACGAGGCCGCCGACATCTTTGCGTTCGTGTTCTGGCAGCTCGGCATGGCCACTCCGTTCGGCGTGAGGCCGCCTGAGCCCGGGTAGGAAGTCATATTCCGACCAGTTGGAGGCCACCAGGCGAGTTCACCGCCACAGCGCTCCCCAAGCCCACTCCGACCGCCACTGTCGACGGCTTCAAGGTCGAGCTGGCCGGCCAAGGTCGGCGTCGGGAATTCGGAGTTGACGTTCACGGTGACGCGGTCCGGAAAGCCAGTCGACCTCGACCTCCAGCCCTACCTGGGCGCCTATGGGCATCTGGTGGCCATGCGGGTCGGCGACCTGGCCTACCTGCATGTCCATCCCGAGGCCATGTCCGGGCCCGCGGTGCCGCCAGCGGGAGCGCAGATCACCTTCCACGCCCCGGTGCCCACCGCCGGCCAGTACCGGCTATTCCTCGACTTCAAGGCTGCAGAGGTGGTGCACACTGCCGAGTTCACGGTGGTCGCGCCCCGAGCGAAATGACCAACGTGGGAGGGGTCCGTTCCCGTCAGGCGGCCCGGTTAAGGTCCGGTCGGTCACCGTCAGCACGGGGCGAGCCGTCGGAGCCTGCTCCTATCTCCACCAACGGCTCGACGACCACAACCTGCTCACCGCTACCCGGCAGCGGACGCGGGCGCCAACGGCGCAGCCGGTTGGCGTTCGATACAACCGAAAGCGAAGACAGAGCCATTGCCGCGGCGGCCAGCATCGGACTGAGGCGGATCCCGAAGAAGGGATAGAGGATGCCCGCCGCGACCGGGATGCCGACGCCGTTGTAGACGAAGGCCAGGAACAGGTTCTGGCGGATGTTACGCATCGTGGCCCGGCTGAGGCCGATCGCCGTGACCAGGGCGCCGAGGCCGCCGGACACCAAGGTGATGTCCGACGACTCGATGGCGACGTCGGTGCCGGTGCCGATGGCTGCGCCGACATCGGCCTGGGCCAGGGCCGGAGCGTCATTGATCCCGTCGCCGACCATGCCTACCAGCCGACCCTCGGCCTGCAGGCGGCGCACCTCGGCGGCCTTGTGCTCCGGGAGCACCTCGGCCAGCACCCGGGTGATCCCGACCTGGCGGGCGATGGCGGCGGCTGTGCGCCGATTGTCGCCAGTCATCATGACTATGTCGATCCCGAGCCTGTGCAGCGCGGCGACGGCGGTGACCGACTCCCCTTTCAGGGTGTCCGCCACTGCGACCAGGCCGGCGGGCTTGCCGTCGATCGCCACCAGCATGGGCGTCTTGCCGTCCGACGCCAAGGCGTCGCCAAGAGATGTCAGCCCGGCGGGGTCGACGCCGGCGCCGCCGAGGAGGCGGGCGTTGCCCACCAGGACCTGTCGCCCACCGACGGTGGCCCGGATGCCCTGGCCGGTCACCGAATCGAAGTCGGTCGGGACATCAAGTTCGACTCCTCGCTCGCGTGCTCCGGCCACCACGGCCGAGGCCAGGGGGTGCTCGGAGGACTGCTCGGCCGACGCCACCAGCGCCAGCAGCTCGGCCTCCTCGATCCCAGGCAGGGCCACCACATCGGTCAGGGCGGGCTTGCCCCTGGTGATCGTGCCGGTCTTGTCCAGGACAACGGTGTCGAGCTTGTGGGCCGTCTCCAGCGCCTCCGCCGATCGGATGAGAATGCCGTTGCCTGCACCCTTACCGGTGGCCACCATGATCGACAGGGGGGTGGCCAACCCGAGGGCGCAGGGGCAGGCGATGATCAGCACGGCCACGGCCGAGACGAGCCCGAGGGTGAGCGCCGGGTCGGGACCGACGAGGAACCACACCACGAAGCTCCACAGAGCCCCGAGCATCACCGCAGGGACGAACCGGCTGGAGACCCGATCGGCCAAACGCTGAATCGGCGCCTTCGACCCCTGGGCCTGCTCGACCAGGCGGATGATCTGGGCCAGCATCGTGTCGCGGCCGACCCTGGTGGCCCGGAAGCGGAAGGCGCCGGTCTGGTTGATAGTGGCGCCGACGACGATATCGCCGGCCTGCTTGGTGACGGCCATAGGCTCGCCGGTGACCATCGACTCGTCCACCGACGAGCGGCCCTCGGTGACCTCGCCGTCGACGGGGATCTTCTCGCCCGGGCGCACGACCACGATGTCGCCGGCCACCACATCGGCCATCGGAATGTCGACCTCCCCGCCGGAGCGGGCGACCCGAGCGGTGCGGGCCTGCAGGCCGATCAGCTTGCGGATGGCCTCCCCCGAGCCGGCCTTGGCCCGCACCTCGAGCAGACGGCCGAGGAGGATCAGGGTGATGATCACCCCGACGGCCTCGAAGTAGACATCACGAACCGTCTCGGGCAGCAGGGACGGCGCCAGGGTCACCAGCAGGCTGTAGCCGAAGGCCGCGGTCGTGCCGAGGGTGATGAGGCTGTTCATGTCCGCGCTGCGGTGGCGCAGGGCGAGCCAGCCCGTGCGGTGGATGGGCCAGCCGGCCCAGGCGAAGACGGGGGAGACCATGGCCAGCTGCACCCAGTGGTTCAGCAGCACCGCCGGCACCCAGGTGGCCATGAAGACCTCACGGGCCATCACCGCGGCCACGACGGGGCCGGCGAGGAGTGCCCCGAGCACCACCCTGCGCACCAGATCGGCCATCTCGGCCCGGTGCGAGGCGGCCTCGGCGTCGGGCTCGACGACGGCCGCGTCGGCCCCGGGCGTCGTCGTGCCGTCAGCAACAGGGGCCGGACGGTCGGCAGCGGTGCCGGCACTCTCTTCGACGATGAGTGTTCCGTGGATCATGTTCATTCCGCAGGCGAAGTCGAACACCCCGGCGTGCTCGGGCGACAGCTCCACAGTGGTCCGGGCGAAGGCGGGGAGGGCCCGGGTCACACCGAAGTCGGAGAGGACCACCCGGGAGGTGCAGTCCCCGCTCTCCTGGCGGTCGAAGACCAGGCGCAGGGGTACGCCCTGGCGGGCCCGGATGAGGTTGGGCGAGTAGCCCCCCTTCACGGTGATCTCGACCTCTTGCACACCACCGCGTAGCTCCGTCGCACGTGCGGGCCTTGGTCCGAAGAAGAACCAGGCCAGCCCGGCGGTGACGAGGACGGCTCCGACGAGCACTGCGAAGTCAACGACGTTCATTGTGAGGACCTTTCGGTTCGGCCAGCGCCGCGCCGACGGCTTCGATGAGTGGCGCAGCGCTGCGGCTGGGCGAGCGGCAGGTCGTGGCCGCCGGGCCACACGTCGAGATCGACGTGGCCGTGGCTGGCGGCGAGAGCGGTGAGGAACGGGAGGTCGACGATCCGGTCGGACTGTCCGGCAACGAGATGAACCGGAACGCCGATGTCGTCCAGCCACCGGTGAGCCTCGGCGGCGAGGATCACGCGCTGCAGCGTCTCGGAGTAGGAGACCCACGTGTGCAGCACACCGTCGGCCGCGACCGGCGCCGGCAGTTGAGGATGGCTCCACACCGAAAGCCGGGCGGCCAAGCCGCGGTGGTCGCAGACCCAGCGGCAGACGGCATGGGCCAAGGGGGACGCAACGACGAGCCGGGCCATGGCCCCGGTGCGGGCGACCCGGCGCCGGGCGGTTGGCGGGTCGGGATAGATCGGGGGGCCGAAGGCCACCACCGCGCTGACCCGGTTGGGGAACGTGGCCGCCAGCCGGAGGGCCACCAGCGAGCCGAGCGAGTGGGCGCCGATCAGGACCGGCTCCTCGACCTCCAGCGCGTCGAGGCAGCCGATCACAGCGCGGGCGTGGTCGTCGGGGCCATAGCCGGTCGGAGGGTGCGGCGAGCGACCGAAGCCCAGTAGGTCGGCCACGATGAGGCGGCGGATGTCGGCGAGGTGGTCGTAGGCGCCACCCCAGTACCGACCCGAGCCGACCAGACCGTGCAGGAGCAGGACCGGTGGGCCATCGGTGCCCATGACGCGCACCGCCAGGCCACCAACGTTTCGTTGCTCCCCGGACGGCGGCGTCCAGGGCGAAGGGTGCCAGAGCCGCTTCATCGCCCCCTGAGCCGTTCGATGGCCTGGCTGGCTTCGGCCGGCCTCGGGTCCGGATCGCCGACGGCAGCCGCTCCCCTGAACGGGCGCAGCGTGGTCATCGCCGCCCTGCTCGGAGGACGGGGCCCCGCCGGCTCATGACGACTGCTTGGTCTCGGTGTCCTCGTGGTGGGTGTGGCCGCTGCCGTGACCACCCATGGAGCGCATCATGAACACCATCATCAACGGGCAGGCGAGAACCACGGCAAGGGGAACCAGTCCACCGGCGGACACCCCGCCGACGAGCAGTAGGGCCACCGCCGCGGTGACCAGGACGAGGCATGGGACGAAGTGTCGGGCTTGCATGATGGGCTCCAATTCGCTGGGTCCCACCTATCATGCGCCGTTCCGGGCAGCGGCGCAGGAGTCATAGGACCCAGAAGGGAAGGGTCGACGGTCCCTACCCCTTCGGGGTAGCAGACTGGGCATTGACGATCAGCTACTCCCGCACCGGTCATGTCCAGATCGACGCGATCGGCAGTGCGGTGAGGCGGTCACCGAAGCTGAGATGGTTGGCGCCGGTGTAGAGCATGACGCCGTGGACGAACGCGTCGCCGAGCTTGTCGCGAACGGTGGCGAGATGGCGGAAGTCCCTTGCCGTGACCGTCGATGCCGCCTTGATCTCCAAGCCTGCGACGCGCCCGTCGTCGGCTTCGAGGACGAGGTCAAGCTTCGGCGCCATCCCGGTCGCGGAAATGGTGGAGGCGAACAGACGTTTCGGTCCATGTCAGCTGCTTGGCGATCTCGTTGACGACGAACGTCTCGAGGAGCGGCCCGGCGGCGGGAGCCCCCAGGACGGTGAGTGCGTCGGGGCTCGTGCCGAGGAGGTGGGCCGCGAGCCCGCTATCGGTCAGGTACACTTTGGGGTGCTTCTTCACCTTGGCGGTGAGGCTGCGGGACCAGGCCGGCACGCGGTGCACGAGGTAGACGGTCTCAAGGATCGGCAGGTACCGACGCACCGTGTCGTCGGCGAGCTGGATCTGTCCGGCCAAGCGTGCCGCGTTGAGTTCCTGAGCGGTCATGGCCGCGAGATAGCGCAACAGGCGCGGCATCTCGTCGAGGTAGCGGGCGTGGGACACCTCGGCGACGTCGCGTTGCACGACCGTGCGGACGTAGCTGGCGAGCCATGACGACCGGGCACGGGCCGTCGACCGGCGGAGAACCTCCGGGAACCCCCCGGCGCATGCCCGGGCCAGGTAGTCGGTCCTTGACAGAGCCGCGTCCACTGCCGGTGCTCGCAGCGGGCGACCGGTCAGGAGGTCGTCGATGAACCGCTCGGTCGTTGTCTCGAGCTCGCCTTGTGACAGGGTCCAGAGGTCAATGATGTGGGCGCGGCCCGCGAGTGACTCCGACAGCCCGGGGACAGTGAGGAACTGGCTCGATCCGGCCAGGATGAACCGACCGGGACGATGGTCGCGGTCGACGGCTGCATTGATGGCCCGAATGAGCGCGTCGCCGCCGAGCTGGACCTCGTCGATGAGCATCCGGTCGTCGCGGTCGACGAACCCGACCGGGTCGGCTCTCGCCGCGGAGAGGACGGCGGCGTCGTCGATGCTCACGAACATCCCGCCGACGGATCGTTGCAGCTGGCGGAGCAAGTGTGCGGGTTTTGTCGAGGGTGCGATGCGATGCGGGAACTGCCGAACACCGCCGCCCGGAGCGCCGTTACCCCGGAGGCCGTCAGGAACGTGAGGGTTACGAGCCGAGGAGCTCCAGCAGTGCTCGCCGGTCGGGTCCGGGGGGGTCCCATGTCCGGCCGCGAGTGTGGGCCTGCACCTTCTCCATGAAGCCGGGGCGGGCGAACACCTCCTCGGGCAGGGCCAGGCAGCCGCTGATCTCGAGCATGCCCCGGAACACCTCGGGGTCGCGCAGCATGGCTGCGGCCATCGCCTTGGCGCCGGGGTCGGGCGCCGGCGGATCCTCGCCGGCGCGGAGGGCGTTCATCTGTGCCACCCGGGCCCGGTCGGCGGTGATCTGGTTCCAGTAGAAGGGCGCGACATCGCATTCGGTGACCTCGTCCCACGCGTACGCGAAGCGTTCCGGGTCGCCCAGGTGGGAGCGGACGGTGTCGCGCAGGCGCTGGGCGTGCAGCAGGCCGACGGTGATGCCGCGTCCGGCCGAGGGGTTCGTGCAGGCCCAGGCGTCGCCGACGGCAGCCACGCCGGTGGCGACCGGCCGCCCGTCGACCACGAACCGGCGGTAGCGGTCGAGCACGCCGGCGGTGGTGAGGACATCGCCGACCGGCTCGCCATCGAGCCACGGCGCCTGCAACGGGCAGGCCCGGACGACGGCGTCGAACCGGTCGTTGTCCCGGAGGTTGCGCAGGGCGGTGTCGGACGACGCCGCCCACACGGTGACCGACCACGTGCCGTTGTCGGCGGGGATGGTGAGGACGGAGATGGTGCCGAAATCGGCGATCGGCGGGCCGACGAATGACGGCATCGTGGAGCCCTGGAAGTAGCGGCTGTAGTAGACGAAGCCGCAGTCCTCGGACTCGGTGTGGGGCGGCGTGCCGCCGGCCGCCTCGATCCACTCCGCCAACTTCGTGCGCCGGCCCATGGCGCCGACCACCAGGTCGGCGCGGAGGTCCTCGCCGCCAGTTGTGCGCACGCCGATGGCGTGCGGCGCGCCGTTGACGACCGGCGGCCCGGTGAGCAGGCCGGCGATCGACACCCCCCGCCGGATGTCGATGCCCCGCTCCTCGGCCGCGCCGGCGAGGACGGCCTCGACGGTGGGCCGGCGGCCGGTGACGACGCGGAACTGGTCGTCGCCCTCTCGGGGCGAGCGATCGCGGACGAGCGGCGGCATCAGGGTGAGCCAGTCGACCCAGACGCAGCCGGCGCCGACGAGCTGGTCGACCACGCCGGGGAGCTCCGCGTCGAGGATCAGCCGGGCGCGCGGGTGCAGCGTGTGCGGCTGCTGGAACTGCCCCACGCCTGGCCGCAGCCACTGGTCGAACGCGTCGGGAGCCGGCGGCGGGGGAGCTGCGTCGCGCTCGACCACGGTGACCTGGTGCCCGTCGCCGGCCAGCAGCATGGCGGTGGCCAGGCCGACGACGCCACCCCCGCAGACCAGGATCGTTGCCATCAACCCACCCTCTCATGGTGGGGGCCGGCGGGTCACGCGCCCCCTCAGACTCGGTTCCCCTGTGGGCATCGTTGTCTCGAGACCCTTGCCGGCAAAATGTCCAATGCATCTGAGACAACGTTGTCTCACCAGACCGGGCGCTCATTGGAACGCCCTTCCGAAAGGGTGAAGAATGGTCCGTTCAGGCAGAGACCCGATCCCGGCGCCGCGTCGTCGCACGGTCATGATCGCGTGCGGAATGGTCACGTTTGACGCTTCTGACCGCGTGCGGCGGCAGCAAGTCCTCGTCGTCTGGTGCCAACTCGGGCCCGGCGTCGACATCGTCGGGGAAGCGCTTGACCATCGCCCCCTGTGATGGGGGCCGAGGCCGACCCGTTCTTCAGGGCCATGAAGGTCGGCGCCGAGGCCGCGGCTGCGGCGAAGAACGTCACGCTGATCTGGCAGGGAGATCCGTCTGCGTACTCGCCGGCGACCCAGATCCCCTACGTCGACCAGGTCCTCGCGCAGAAGCCTGACGGCCTCGTGCTGATCCCCACCGATCCGGACGCCCTCCAGGGCGCAGTGGCAAAGGCGATTGCCGCCGGAGTCCCGGTGGTGAACGTGGACACCCATGTGACCGACCTCAGCAACGTCCCCTCCTTCATGACCGGCGACAACGCCGACGGCGGGACGAAGGCGGCCGACGCAATGGCTACGGCCATCGGGTACAAGGCGGGGGGTAGCTACCAGGTGGTGGTGGGCCTTACCTACTAAGTGAACATGGGCGAGCCAGTCTC
>JANMRJ010000597.1:0-1887 GCA_031370985.1 Acidimicrobiales bacterium | reverse complement strand
CCCCGACATCGGCGCCCGGGGCCTTTACGCCTCCATCGTCTCCGCCCTCGGTGGTGTGCCCCGGTTCCACAAGGCGTCGTTGATCCCCCAGGCCGCCGACGCGCTGGCGGCGGAGGAGAACGAGCGCGGCAAGCGCGTCGTGGTGATCCTCGACGAGGCGCATTTGCTGGCCGCCGACCAGCTCGAGGAGCTGCGGTTGTTGACGAGTGCCGACATGGACTCGCACTCGGCCTTCGCCTGTTTGCTGGTCGGCCAGCCCACGCTGCGCCGGCGGATCAAGCTCGGCACCTTCGCCGCCCTCGAACAGCGCATCTCCCTCCGCTACGCCATGCCGCCCATGACGCCGGCCGAGACGGCGAGCTACATCGTCGGGCACCTCCAGCTCGCCGGGCGCTCCGACACGCTGTTCTCCGACGACGCCGTCGCTCTCATCCACCAGGTGAGCCGGGGGCTGCCCCGGGCGGTCAACAACCTGGCGTTGCAGTCCCTCGTCGCCGCCTACGCCGCCAAGAAGGCGATCGTGGACGAGTCCTCGGCCCGGTCGGCCGTCACCGAGGTCACTGCCGAATGAGCAGTCACGACATCCCCGACGACGTTGTCCACCGTCTCACCATCACCGCCGACATCCCCTCGGGCCCCGGCATCGAGATCGTCGCCGCGGAGCTTCTCCTCGATCTGGTCCAACGGTTCGGCTACCAGGCGATCGTCCCAAACGGGATCCGCCTCGACATCACCACCCAGACGCTTCCGCTCGCTTGAGATGACGTCACTTCCGACCGCAGTCGCCGATCCGCGCCCAGCGGCGGTCTCCACGTTGGGTGTCGCCACCGTGTTCATTGAGCGTGGCGGGCAACACCCGTCATGCAAGTGCGGGTAACCGCAGCCAGTACGGTGGTTGCCGCGGGTGCAGCGGTGAGCCTGGCGGCCCGGGCGGGCGGGCGCCGTTTTTGACTTTGCGCGAGTCGGCGGTTGACGTAGTGGCGCCGTGTGAGAGTCTGCCGACGGGTGGGGTCAGGGACGGCTGAGACTGGGTTTCTCGGCGCGCGTGACCGCATTCTGGCTCGTTCGTCTAGTGTCCTGAGTTGTTAGAACGCAGCATTATTCGGTAGCTGCGGTCTGCGTCGTGGTGATGGCAAGTGCAATAGCCGGCGAGCTTGGTGAGAATGTCATCCGCGGTCTTGACCCACACGTAGGGATGGGGATCGTCGTTCCATGCGTCTATGAACCCGGTTATCCCGGTCTCGAGTGCCTTGACGCTCAGATGTGTGGACCGCTGAAGGTACTTGGTGCTCAAGTGCGAGAACCAGCGCTCCACGAGGTTGAGCGAGGCGTACACGGCATCGAGGAACTTGACGAACTCGATGGTCCGGTGCCGTTTGGCGAGCTTGTGGACGACCAGGCCGGAGGCGAGGTTGAGGGCGGCGAAGAGGCTGGTAGTGCCGTGGCGTTCGTAATCGCAGGTGCGCTGCTCGCCGGACATGGGCCGCATGGGCAGCACCGGCTGGGTGCGGTTGAGCGCCTGGACCTGGGTCTTCTCGTCGCAGCAGAACACCGCCGCTGCCTCGGGAGGGTTGAGATAGAGACCGACCACATCGCGGAACTTGTCGATGATCTGGGGGTCGTTCGACAGTTTGATGGTCGACTCGTCCAACGGCTTGAGCCCGAAGGCTTTCCAGATGCGGACAATGGCGGTCTGGGTCATGCCCGTGGAGGAGGCCATGTCACGGGTTGACCAGTGCGATGCAGCTTTCGGGGTCTCCTCCAGGGTCTTGACGAGGACCCTTTCGACCTGGTCGTCGGTGATCTTGCGGGGCGCCCCGGGTCGAGGCTCGTCAACCAGCCCGTCGAGACGGAGCTCGACGAACCGCCGGCGCCACTTCCCGACCG
>JANMRJ010000837.1:0-1505 GCA_031370985.1 Acidimicrobiales bacterium | reverse complement strand
CCGCGCCACCAGGCCCGCCGGTGCCGCCCGCGCCGCCGGCGCCGCCCGCGCCGGTCCCGCCGGTGCCGCCCTGACCGCCGGCAGCTGTGCCGCCGGTGCCACTGGCGGCGCCCGTACCGCCCACGATGACATTGGCAGCAGCGCCGCCGGCACTTGCCACGCCCACGACCACGCCGCCGGCGCCACCATCGCCGGAGAGAACGGTGAGGAGGAGGTCATTGGTGACGCCACCGCTGGTGCCGGAGGCCGAGACGGCGTCCACGTTGGCACCTGAGTTGGCGAAGGAGTTGGCGTTGCCGACCGCGGTGGTGTTGCCCGTTGTCCCCGAGTTGCCTGAGTCGCCCGACGTGGCGTCACCGCCGATAGCCAGGGCGTTGCCCAAGATGGCAGTGTTGACGGCCTCGGGGATGGAAGTGGCGCTACCGGTAGCACCAGTGCGCCCGGAGGTGCCCGAGACGGCCGAGGGGGTGGCCGAAGCCGAGGAGGTCGCCGCACCGGTGTTACCGGTGTTCGTGGCGCTGGCCTGGGTGGAGGCCGCACCGGTGTTGCCAGAGCTGGCGTTGGGGCTGAGGGTCAGGCTGGCTGCCGCACCGGCGCCGCCATTGGCCGCCCCGGTGACGACACTCGAGCCGCCGACCGCCGTCGGGCTGGCCGTGACCGCACCGCCGGCGCCGCCTGCACCGCCGGTGCCACCCGTCGCTGCGCCGCCCGTTCCGCCGTCACCGCCGAAGCCGCCAAAGCCGGCGCCGCCTGCACCGCCCATGCCACCGGCGCCGCCGGTCCCGCCGGCGCCGCCGGTCCCGCCGGCACCGCCCGTACCTGCACCGCCCACGCTGCCGGCGCCGCCCGTGCCGCCAGTGCCGGTCCCGCCGGTGGCTCCGTTGCCGCCGGCGCCACCGGCGAGGCCGTTGGCCGCGGCGCCGCCAGGCCCGGCGACGCCGACGACCACGCCGCCCGTGCCGCCAGTGCCAGCGACCACCAGGGCATCGACGACGTTGGTCGCCGCTCCGCTGTTACCCGAGGTGGCCCCACCCGAAGTGTGGGCGCCGGAGTTGGCGAAGCTGTCGGCGTTGGCGACCGAGCCGCTATTGCCGGTATCGCCCGAGTTGCCCGAGTCACCCGTGGTGGCCGGACCGCTGACCGCGGTGGCGCGGCCCAGGATGGCGCTGTTGGTCGCCGTGGGGCTGGAGGCGGCGGCGCCCGTGTTGCCGGTGGCGCCAGAGTTGCCCGAGCGGGCCGACGGGCTGGCCGTGGCGGTGGAGCGGGCCGCCCCGGTGTCGCCGGTGTTCGTGGCGCTGGACTGCGAGGAGGCGTCACCGGAGGTGCCGGTGGAGGCGTTGGGGCTGCCGAAGGTGAGGGTGGCTGCGCCGCCGGGGCCGCCGTTGGCTTCGCCAGTGACGACGGACGAACCGCCGCGCGCCGTCGGGCTGCCGGTGACCGCACCGCCGAGGGCGCCGGCACCGCCGGCACCGCCCACACCCGCGCCGGCGGCGCCGCCAGCGCCA
>JANMRJ010000836.1:0-4658 GCA_031370985.1 Acidimicrobiales bacterium | reverse complement strand
TCGAGCCGGGCCGACTGCACACCGTAGAGCTGGCCGTGAAAGCGCAGGTTCTGCGCCGCGCTCAGGTACGTGTCGAGCGTCATGTCCTGGAACACCAGGCCGATCTCCCGGCGGACGTCGTCACGCTGGGTGACCACGTCGAAGCCCGCCACCTCGGCCCGGCCGCCGGTGGGTCGAAGGAGGGTGCAGAGCATGTTGATGGTGGTCGACTTGCCGGCGCCGTTGGGGCCGAGGAACCCGAAGGTTTCGCCGGCGTGGACCTCGAAGTCGACGCCGCGCACGGCCTCCACGTCGCCGAAGCGCTTCTGTAGGTTCTCCACCCGCACGGCGGGCGGGCGATCATCGGCCACCAGGCACGCTCCTTCCATAATCGTTGGCAATACCAACGATAGACACTTCCAATCGAATGTCAAGCCGGTTACCATCCCCATTGTGGACAACGTGCCGGCCCGGGAGCAGGTCCAGGAACCCGACCGGCGCATTGACGTCCTCTCCGGCGTGCTGCTCCTGGCCCGCGAGATGCACCGCCAGGTCCACGAGCTGATGACCGAGGAGCCCTGGGCCATCGATGCCGGGTTCCGGCCGCCGTGCCTGGGCGTCCTCGCCGTGGTGGAGCGGCTGCAGCCCGTGTCCCAGCGGGTGATCAGCGACACCCTCGGCCTCGACGCCAGCGACGTAGTCGGGGTGCTCGACATCCTCGAGGCGGCCCACATGGTCCAGCGCCGGCGTGACCCTGCCGACCGGCGCCGGCACGCCGTTGTCCTCACCGAGCTGGGCGAGATCGCGGCCCGCCGCTTCGCCGTCATCCGGGCCAAGGCCACCGACCGGGCACTCGCCGGCCTCGACAACGAGGAGCGCCGCCAGCTGGTCGACCTGCTCGAACGAGCGAATGCCGGCGCTGCGCCCCACTGCCAGCCGGGCCTCTCCGGCCGCGGCCTGCGCGTCTAGCCCGTCGGCAGGCAGCTGGGGCCGTCTCCGCCTAACATCCGACGCCATGCAAGATGGCAGCAAAAAGGCAATCGTCGCCGCGTTCCTGGCCAACTTGGCCATCGCGCTGGGCAAGCTCGTCGGGTTCTTCCTCACCGGGGCGGCGTCGATGCTCGCCGAGTCGGTGCACTCCTTCGCCGACTCGGGCAACCAGGGCTTGCTGTTCCTGGGCGGGGCACGGGCCCGCAAGACCTCGACACCCGAGCACCCCTTCGGCTTCGGGCGGGAGCGCTACTTCTGGTCGTTCGTCGTGGCCCTCGTGCTCTTCACCCTGGGTGGTCTGTTTGCCCTGTTCGAGGGCATCGAGAAGCTACGCGAGCCGCATGAGATCGAGGGTGCCGGCGTAGCCTTCGCCATCCTTCTGCTCGCGGTCGTCGTGGAGGGCTACTCGCTGCGCACGGCCATCAAGGAAAGCAGGCACGTCAAGGGCCAGGAGTCCTGGGCGCAGTTCATCCGCCACTCCAAGTCGCCGGAGCTGCCCGTCGTACTCCTCGAGGATGTCGGCGCCATCACCGGGCTGATCTTCGCCGTCGCCGGCCTCGGGCTGGCCGAGATCACGGGCAACCCCCGGTTCGACGCGGTGGGCAGCATCGCCATCGGGATTCTGCTCTGCGTCATCGCCATCGTCCTGGTCATCGAGATGAAGGGCCTCCTCATCGGCGAGGCGGCGACCCCGGAGACCATCAGCAGCATCCACCAGGCCATGGAGTCCACCGACCGGGTCCGGAAGGTGATCCACATGCGCACCCAGCACCTCGGGCCCGACGAACTGCTCGTGGCGGCCAAGCTCAGCTTCGACGCCACGCTCGACCTTCCGGCGCTGGCCGAGGCCATCAACGAGGTCGAGCACCGCGTGCGCCAGGTCGTGCCCGCCGCCCGGCTGATTTACATCGAGCCCGACATCGAGCGGGCGGCCGACGAGGCGCCGGTCAGCTGATCGAGTGAGCATTTGTGTACCGCAGCGGTACACAAATGCGGACTCGACGGCCGGGTAGACCTTCGCGCCCAGGGTCACGAACTCGATCGACTTTTCCTCCATGCCCAGCTCCAGGGCCGCTTCCTCGCTGACCCCGTGGGCGGCGGCGTAGTCACGAACGTCCTGGCTGATCCGCATCGAGCAGAACTTCGGCCCGCACATCGAGCAGAAGTGGGCGGTCTTGGCCGCCCCCGCCGGCAGCGTCTCGTCGTGGTAGCGGCGGGCCGTGTCGGGGTCGAGGGCCAGGTCGAACTGGTCCTCCCAGCGGAACTCGAAGCGGGCTTTCGACAACGCGTCGTCCCAGGCCTGGGCGCCGGGGTGGCCCTTGGCCAGGTCCGCGGCGTGGGCGGCGATCTTGTAAGCGATCACGCCCTCCTTCACGTCGTCCTTGTCGGGCAGGCCGAGGTGCTCCTTGGGGGTGACGTAGCAGAGCATCGCCGTGCCGTACCAGCCGATCATGGCCGCCCCGATGGCCGAGGTGATGTGGTCGTAGCCGGGGGCGATGTCGGTGGTGAGCGGGCCGAGTGTGTAGAACGGCGCCTCGTGGCAGAGCTCCAGCTGGAGCTCCATGTTCTCCTTGATCTTGTGCATCGGCACGTGGCCGGGGCCCTCGATCATCACCTGCACGTCGGAGTCCCAGGCGATCTTGGTCAGCTCGCCGAGTGTGGCCAGCTCACCCAATTGGGCCTCGTCGTTGGCATCATCGATGCAGCCGGGGCGCAAGCCGTCGCCCAGGGAGAAGGCCACGTCGTAGGCGGCGAGGATCTCGCACAGCTCCTCGAAGTGGTCGTAGAGGAAGTTCTCCCGGTGATGAGCCAGGCACCAGGCGGCCATGATCGACCCGCCCCGGCTGACGATGCCGGTCCGGCGCTTGGCCGTCAGTGGCACGTAGCGGAGGCGTACGCCGGCGTGGACCGTGAAGTAGTCCACGCCCTGCTCGGCCTGCTCGATGATGGTGTCGCGATAGACCTCCCAGGTGAGGTCCTCGGCCTTGCCGTCGACCTTCTCCAGCGCCTGGTAGATCGGCACCGTGCCGATGGGGACGGGCGAGTTGCGCACGATCCACTCACGGGTGGTGTGGATGTCGGCGCCGGTCGATAGGTCCATCACCGTGTCGGCGCCCCACTTGGTGGCCCAGGTGAGCTTGTCGACCTCGTCGGTGATCGACGACGTGACCGCCGAGTTGCCGATGTTGGCGTTGATCTTCACCAGGAAGTTCCGGCCGATGACCATGGGCTCGGACTCGGGGTGGTTGACGTTGTTCGGGAGGATGGCCCGGCCCCGGGCAATCTCGTCGCGCACCGTCTCGACCGGCATGTTCTCCCGGCGGGCGACGAACTCCATCTCCGGGGTGACCTCGCCCTTGCGGGCGTAGCGCATCTGGGTGACGGTGTGGCCGGGCTTGGCCCGGAGCACCTTGCCTGCTTTGGCGCTGAGCGCCGTCGCCACGGGGTCGGAGCCGTTCCGGGCCGCGGCTCGGCCGTCGTCACGGGGCGTGGGGCGCCGGCCGCTGTACTCCTCGACATCGCCCCGGGCCAGGATCCAGTCCCGCCGCAGGGGCGGCAGGCCGGCGATGGGGTCGGAGCCGGGGCCGCTGGTGTCGTACAGCTGGATCGACGACCCGTCGGTCAGTGAGACCTCGGTGAACGGGACACCATCGACGTACACCTTGCGGCGTGCTGCCATCTCGACATCGCTCCCTTCGCCGGCATGACCCGGACAGGTTCAGACGGTCGGCGCTGTTGCATCGCGCCCTCTCAGCCAGACGGCTCCCGTGTCCCGCCAGCTTGTCACACCGGTTTCATCGGATGCATGTGGGCGATTGGCGACATCTCACGGCACCGAAACGCCCACACTCAAGCTCCGGTCGTCAGGAGCCGACGACCGAGGTCGGCAGGGCGGCGAGCCGGGCCGCGAACACGCCCACGATGCCCTCGATGGTCGTCTGCCCCTGCACCGGCAGCTGCGGGCCGGTCGGCTGGGCGAAGTAGACGCCGAGGAGCGCCCGCCCGCGCTGGAGGTAGACGGCGACCGTGCGATTGGGTGGGTCGGTGCCGTTGTCGCTGGTGAGGTCGTAGGCCCGCCGGGTCACTGTCGGGGTCTGCGGCCACGCCGCGTCGGGGGGCGGGCCGAACGTGGTGGTCACCGCCGGCTCGCCGACCGCGCCGGCGACCGGCGTCTTGGGGCACCGGGCCACCTCCGACTGGAGTTCGGAGAGCGCCTGAGTCGTCCCGCCCGAGTCGGGGTAAAGCACTGCCTCGGTACTGAGGACGATCCTGCCGGCAGCGTCAAGGACGGCGTCCTGCAAGCGGGCGGAGCGGCGGGACTCGCTGGGGTACTTGCCGTTGCAGAGGTCCAGCGTCGGCTGGGCCAGACCGGCGCCGCCGGCGAGGACGCGCACCTCTGCGGTCGCCGGCACGTCCTGGGGCGTCACCACGAGCATCGCCAGCGCCGGGGCCGAGGGGTCGGCGCCCGTAGCCAGGAAGGGCTCCGTCGTGGGCGTCAATCCCGGCTCGGTCGCCGGCGCCCGGTTGGCGGACGAGGACGCCGGGGTGTCGGAGCGGGTGGAGAACACGACGCCGACGATCCCGACGACCAGGCCGACCACCACGGCGACGCCCCACTTCCACGCCTTCTGAGGCCGCTTGGCGGTGGGCGACCCGGCTACGTGACCCGCCGGTCGCGCCACGACCGG
>JANMRJ010000548.1:0-2463 GCA_031370985.1 Acidimicrobiales bacterium | reverse complement strand
GTCTGCACGTCGTCCAACGCCCGGGCGGTCGTCACCTGGGCGCTGTCCCGTGGAGACAAACTGCTCTTCTTCCCCGACCAGCACCTCGGCCGCAACACCGGTTACCAGCTGGGCATGGGCGCCGGCGACATGCGGGTGTGGGACCCCAAGGCCGACCTGGGCGGCCTCGACGAGGTCGACATCAAGGAGGCGACGCTGCTGCTCTGGAAGGGCCACTGCTCGGTCCACCAGCGGTTCAAGGTTGCCCACGTCAATGCCTTCCGGGCCGAGCACCCTGACGGGATCGTCGTCGTGCACCCGGAGTGTGCTCACGAGGTGGTCGAGGTCGCCGACGAGGCGGGGTCCACCGACCACATCATCCGGGTCGTCGAGGCCGCGCCGGCGGGTGCGGTGATCGCCGTCGCCACCGAGATCCACCTCGTCCAGCGCCTGGCCGCCGAGCACCCCGACCGCAGGGTGGTCTCCCTCGACCCGCTGATCTGCCCGTGCTCGACCATGTTCCGCGTCGACGCCGCCCACCTGGCCTGGGTCCTGGAGAACCTGGTTGCCGGCACCGTCGTCAACCGCATCAAGGTCGAGGAGGAAACCGCCGACAATGCACGAGTGGCCTTGGAGCGGATGTTGGCCATCCGCTGAGCTGATCCGGCGTCGGAGCCGATGACCGAACGACAGGGCCCCTCCAACGACGCGCACGTCGCGGCCAAGGGCGGCGCTTCCCTTCTGGTCCTCCAGTCCCTCGGGCGCCTCGCCGGACTTCTCTTCGTCGTCATCGCTACCCGGCATCTTCCGCCGGGCGAGTTCGGTCGTTACTCGACCGTCGCCGCTGTCGTCCTACTGGGCAACTTCCTGGGCGACTTCGGGACCAGTGCGGCCATCACTCGGCATGTGAGCCGCTCCCCGGAGAGTGCCGACAACCTCATCTCGACGACGTTGCTGGGCTCACTAGGGCTCGGGGTGCTGGCCTACGCCGGTGCGGTCCTGTTCGCCAGGCTCTGCTACCCGGCCGCAACGGTCGCTGACATGGCCATCGGGGCCGCGGCCATCCCAGCCGCCGCCATGCTCTCGTCGATCCTGGGAGCCCTCGATGGCAACGGGTTGATCGCCCGACGGGCGGCGATCTCGGCCGTGCAAACGTTCACGGTGGCAGCGGGAGCCCTCCCGGTTCTTCTCGGAGCGGGAGTTCGCGGAGCGCTCGCCGCCATGGCCGCTGCACCGGTCGTCGGCCTCCTCATCGCCTGGGTCGTCGCTCGACGAGCTGGAGTCTGCTCGTCACGGCTTCGTCTCGACGTCGGCCGCACGGTCGACCTGCTCCGATCGGCAGCACCCTACGCCGCGACAGGAGGTCTGGCGGCACTCACCATGCGCTTCGATGTCGTCCTGCTCTCCCTTGTCACGTCCCCGGAGGAGACGGCGCGCTACGACCTCGCCCTGCGTCTCCTGGAGGCGGGGACGTACCTCAGCGCGGCGCTCACCGCACCGCTTCTCTTTCTGCTGAGCCGCCGCCTGGGTTCCGGGGACCAGCACGGGGCTATCCGCGTCTTCCACCAGGCCGTCAACCTGCTCTACCTTTTCGGGCTCCCGCTTTCGGTCGGGCTGGCGGTGCTGGCTCGACCGATGATCTCCGTCGCCCTCGGACCCGGTTTCGAAGAGGTTGCAGTGCCATTCGCGATCATGGGCGCGGCCCATTGGTTGACATGGCTCGCATCCACTCAGAGCGCCCTCATCATGGCTGGGGACCATATGCGCATGGCGGTGATGGTTGCGCTACGGATCACGGGCGTGACATTGCTCCTCGACGTCATGCTCGTTCCCCCGTTCGGAGCCGCCGGCGCTGCTACCGGCATGGTGATCTCTTGGGCACTCACGGTGATCATCCTGCACAGGTTCAGTCACCGAACTGTCGCTATCGGCACCCCCCTTCCGTCGATCCCCATTCTGGCGTCCACCGTGATCATGGGTCTGGTCGTCGCCATGCTCCGGAACTTGCCCCTCCTTGTACCCGTCTGCGCCGGCATCCTCGTCTTCCTGACGATGACCCTCGTTACCGGCGCCTTCAGCTTGGGTGACGCCGCCGGCTTGCTCCGCATCCTCAGGCCACACAAGGGCATCCCAGTGGATCCAGTCAGCGACCCTTCCTGAGGACCACGCCGATTCCGACCTGCGGGAAGTGCATCACCCGTCCGGTCAAGTTCAACGCCCGCTGAATGTACAACGAGGCCGTTGCGCGGAAGGCGCCGAACACCTCGGCGGCGGTGTTACGCCCGGGATACTGTTTCTGGCCGTCCGGCTTGTTGAGGGACTCGATCGGGATGATCCGTTCGTTCTGCTCGAGTAACCAGCAGAAATGCTCGGGAACAACCGCCATGCCTTCACGCCGGGCGAACTCGAGAAAGAAGTCTGGCAACGGCCTCCAGTAGTCGTGGGGATAGTCATGGAGCTGCCAAACGGACGGGCCGACGATCA
>JANMRJ010000541.1:0-5444 GCA_031370985.1 Acidimicrobiales bacterium | reverse complement strand
TCGCCGAGATCGTCGCGAAATGGACCGGCATTCCCGTCTCGCGCCTCATGGAGGGCGAGATGTCGAAGCTCGTGCGGCTCGAGGAGCACCTGCACCAACGCGTCGTCGGTCAGGAACCCGCGGTCGTCGCGGTCGCGAACGCGATCCGCCGCACCCGCGCCGGCCTGAAGGATCCCAAGCGCCCGTCGGGCTCGTTCATCTTCCTGGGCCCCACCGGCGTGGGCAAGACCGAGCTGGCCAAGACGCTCGCCCAGTTCCTGTTCGGCGACGAGCAGTCGCTCATCGCGCTCGACATGTCGGAGTACATGGAGAAGCACACGGTCAGCCGCCTGGTGGGTTCGCCCCCCGGGTACGTGGGCTACGAGGAGGGCGGCCAGCTCACCGAGGCCGTCCGCCGCAAGCCCTTCTCGGTCGTGCTGTTCGACGAGATCGAGAAGGCCCACCCCGATGTCTTCAACGCGCTGCTCCAGATCCTGGAGGACGGTCGGCTGACCGACGCCCAAGGCCGCACGGTGGACTTCAAGAACACCGTGATCATCATGACTTCCAACCTGGGCACCGCCGACCTGCGGAAGGCCAGTATCGGCTTCCAGAAGTCGAGCGAGGCGGTGACGTACGAGAAGATGAAGGAGAAGGTGGCCGAGGCGCTCAAGCAGCACTTCCGCCCCGAGTTCCTGAACCGGATCGACGACACCATCGTCTTCCACGAGCTCAGCCGCCAAGAAGTCACCCTGATTGTCGACCTCATGAGCAAGCGGCTCAAGGACCAGCTGGCCAGCCAGGGCCTCACCATGGAACTGACCGACGCGGCCAAGCTGCTGCTGGCCGAAAAGGGCTACGACCCGGCCATGGGCGCCCGCCCCCTGCGCCGGGCCCTGCAGCGGATGGTCGAGGACAAGATGTCCGAGCGCATCCTCTGGAAGGAGTTCCGGGCCGGCGACACGATCATTGTCGACGCCGAGGACGGCGAGATCGTCTTCCACTCCATCGAAGGCATCGTCGAGCCGCCCCCGCCGGTCGAGCTGGCCGAGACCGGCCCCTCCGACTAACCAGCGACGAACCAGCGACACTGTTCTCACGCCACGGACCGGTGACATCCCTTTGGCTGTCACCGGTCCGCCGCGTCACGGGTCACATCGTTGATGGCCGACTTTCCGCCGCCGTCGTCCTACTCGCACTGGTCCTGGTCGGCTGCGAGACGAGCCAGATCGACCGGTCCGCCGCGGTCACTATCTCCGGCCGGATCCTGCGGGCCGACGGGAACCCGGCCGCCGGCGTGACCGTCGGCCTCGAGCGCCAGCCTACCGCCGACGAGGTGGTGACCGGACTGTTGGTCGTTCCCATCACCCTGTTCACCGCCTGCCTGGCCGACCCACCGCCGGCGCTGTGCAAGGGCCGCAACGTGCGGCGGGCCACGACCACGGCCGCCGGCACCTACGCCTGCCAACTGAAGGGCAGCGATGTCCAGACAGGCGTCGGAAACGTCCGCACCATGTCCCTGAGCGCCGAGCCGCCGGCCGCCGCTGGCGAGGTCGGCGGGGCGGCGGTGACGGCCAGCTTCAACGTCCAGACCGAGAACCTCGTCGTCGGTGACCTTCAGCTGTGGCAGCCGAAGGTGACACTCGCCGCCGGCCGCCTCGGCTGGGAGCCTTTGGCCGGCGCCCGCGAGTACCAGGTGGGGGTGGAGGACACGGGTGGGCAGCCGGTGTGGACGTTCGACGGTGGCGGCCGTGAGGTCACCTTCGACCCCCGCATCCTGGAGGACACCGCCGGCACCCTCGCCGTGTCCGCCCGGTCGGAGACGACGGCCGAGGGGCACCACCGTCAGCGTCCTCCGCCGCTCGGCTCGGGTCGCCTACCGTAGCGCCGCCGGCCTTCCGGTGTCGCGGGGGAAGCCATGCACGCAGATCGCCGGCCCCTCGCCGGCCCCGTGCCCCTTGACCGACGGCGACTTTACGAACCGGCTGCCGCCGCCGCCGGTCACCGCCACAACCGCCACCCCGCCGACCGGCGTCACCACCCCGCCGCCGCCGGCGTCGACCACCCTCGACCTGGGCCAGGCCAGGAGCGTGTCCCTGGTCGTGGTCCGGGGCTGCGTGTGCGATGTCGAGGGCTCGGCCGACGGGCAGACCTGGGCCCGGCTCGGCCGTTCGACGGGCTTCAGCGCTGTCGTTCCCGCCCGCACCCCGACGTTCCGCTACGTGCGCCTCACCGGCCCCCTGAGCGGGCTCCGCGAGGTGTCGGTCTGGGACGCCGCGGCATCGACCGCTCCGCCGCCGCCGGCGCCGGCCGTCACGCCTCCGAACCCGACGCCGGCAACGGCCCCGGCACCGGGGGTGGCTGCGCCGGCCGCCACTCCCCCCACCCCGAGCCCGTCACGCCAGGTCCCCGCGCTCATCGCCCTGGCCGGCCTACTTGGCGCGGCCATTGCCGCCGCGGCCACGGCGGCTCGCGGCCGGCGCTGAGGGATCGCCGCCCAGCCGTCCCCTCTGGCGCCAGCCGTTCCCATACGGCGCCGGCCCGACTCGACTCAGACGCCCGCCCTCGGCCCCTCGTGGCTGGCAACGACCACCTGGTTGCGCCGGCCTGACCCCCCTACGGCGCCGGCCCGACCCAGACTGCGGCACCAGGGCCGTCGTGGCCGTACACGAGCACCTCGCCGCCGGCGATCAACGGGTCAGCCACCTGATAGCCGGGTGCCTGGAAGCTCGATGCGCTCCGCTTCTCCCAGGTCGCGCCGTTGTCCGCCGAGGTGAAGACCAGCAGGCCGTCGCCATCACGACCGGTCATGACCACGCGTGGGCCATCGATGGCAATGCCGAACAGGGTCCTGTTGGCGGGGCCGGCGAAGGGGGATGGGCGAGCCGCGGCCGTCCAGGCCCGGCCGTCGGTGGTCGACCACAGCGCGCCGGCGCCCCGCCCGTCGCCCCCTGTCATCCCGCTGACCAGCACCCCGGTCGGCGTCGAGACGCATCCCGACGGGTACTGCGAGCCCCGACCGCCAAGCACCGCGGCACCATCGCCTACCGCCCGCTCCCACGCCATCCCGTCGGGCGAGACCCAGGCCCAAGCGTCCTGCTCACCGGAGATCGTCACCGTGCCCAGCGCGACGACACCGCCGCCCGGAAGGGCACAAGCGGTGTGAAGGATCTCGTCTCCCCGACCGCTCCACGCCAGCGGATCGGCGGCGCGGCGCCAGGTACGACCGTCAGATGAGAACCACACGTGGGCGTCGATGGTGTTGCCGTCGAAGCCGAGCCCGACGGCGACGAGACCCGGCCCGGCCACCGCCAAGCCGAACATCTGGGTCATCCCTTGGATCCGGAACGCGGGGTTGGCGGGTTCCGCTTGATCCCACGTAGATCCGCCGTCGCCGGAGATCCACACTGCGGCCATGTTGCCGTCCTCGCCCGGCACATGCCGGGTGCCCACGGCGACGAGCGCATCGCCGAAGACGGTCATGGCCGCCACGCTGCCGGTCGCGAACGGCGTGCTCCGTACCCATGCCCCTCCGTCGGCCGACCTCCACTGTGCCGGGCCGTTCTCGTCGTAGCCGAGGCCGACATACCGCCCTCCCAGGCGGACCATCGAGTCGATGGAGGACCGATGTGCCCGACGAGGGAAGACGCTCTTGTCACCGCCGACCTCGACCCAGGCGGCACCGGCGGGTCTGAACCACAGGGCGCCCTGGTCGGGCAGGACCAGGACCGCGCCAGCCTCGGCCGCGATGAGTGCTTCCTCTGAGTAGTTGCTCCAGTCCGGCGTCTGTTCCCTGGTCCAACGGCGCCCGTCCGGCGATGTCCACAACCGGAGGATGCCAGTGCCGCCGAGGGCAACGAGCGGCCCCCGACCGGCGACCGCCACCGCCGGCATGCCGGCCGTGCTGCCGCCGCCGGGCGCGACCATGTCGGGACTCGGCGCCTGACGTTGCCAGGAGATGCCGTCTGCGGACTTCCAGGCAACGGCAAGCCGCCGGTCGGCATTGGCGTCGGAACCCACAGAGACGAAGCCGTCGGCGGTGGCCGTCACCGCCCGGGCCGCCTGCTCCGCCGGCCCGGTGAAGCCCGCCGCACCCAGCGGGGCCGTGCGCCACGTGACGCCGTCTGCGCTGAACCAGGCCATGGCGTCGGTGTCACCACTCCTCTGGATGGTGCCGACCGCCACCACGCCGCGATCACCCACTGCGACACCCCTGATGACCTCGCCGGCCTCGAACGGACCACCCGGCCCGGCACCCACGCGCGTCCAGGCGCTCCCGTCCGGCGATGACCACACGGCGGGGATCTCTCGGCCATCGCGGTGATCGAAGCCGCCGGCGACGAAGCCGAGCGGGCCCGCAGCCACGCTCGTCATGCCCTGATCGCCCCGACCTCCGGCCAGTGCCGGCTCGAGTGCGACGGCGCGCCATGCGTTGCCGTCGTTGGAGGTCCACACTCGACCGTCCCGGTCGCCTCCGGGCGTCGTCGCCCGGCCGACCGCCACGGCGACACCCTGCCGGCGGGCCACCGCGGTCAGGACAGCGGCGCGGTCGTTCGGGGTTTCCAGGTCCACCCGGCCCCAGTGGCTGCCGTCGGCGGCGGACCACACTGCCGGCGCCGGCGCTGCCCCCGCCGCCCGCACGCTCCCGACCGCGGTCCAGGCCGGGTAGCCGTCGCCTGGGGCCGCGAGGCCGTTGATCTCGTACGACGCCTCAGCCACGAACGCCGGGTCGTCGACCCGCCTCCACGAGTCGGCCCGCCCGCGGCCCACCGATGCCGGATCCACCCCACACCCGACCGCCGCCAGCGCCACCGCCGCCGCCACCAGGAATCTCGCCCCGCCCGTCCACCGCATGGTGTCATTGAAGCATACTTCGGCCCTTTCCGCTCTGGGGAGGCCGGCGACCACGCTCTTCCCCGCTGGACTCGCAGTGTCCTACGTGGTGTGACCGTCGCCAGCGGGCGTCGGCGACCAAGCCGTTGCGCATCGGAGTGCAGCGCAGCTGGGGTCACGGCCAGGCGATGCGGTGGCCGGGTGGCCGGTAGCGTTCTGAGCGATGAGACAGCGCATAGGGATTCAGGCCAACAACCTTGGGGTGTAATGCGGGTGTAATGACTAGCGTTGCCGGCACCACGCGTGAGCGCTGAGCAGCGTCCGGCCGGCTGTGGGAGGGTGCTGATTGTCCTTGGGTTCGAGCACGACTCGCCGACGCTGGCTTTTCCGCCTGGCGTGTCACTGCCTGCGCTCGGTCCGTGATGGCACCGTTCCGGAAGCAATCAAGGCTTGGAGCGCCAAGGTGGCAGGGTAACTGTTCAGGGGGTATCGCGCGGAAAGTGAGGGGATCCACCACACTCCGCGCGCGGTCGGGTAGAACGTTCCTGTGGCCGAGCTTCCGGACGAGCGGACCGTTGCACTCGAGGCCGAGAACGAGCGACTACGGGCCGAGAACACCGCACTGAGAGGAC
>JANMRJ010000515.1:0-6648 GCA_031370985.1 Acidimicrobiales bacterium | reverse complement strand
GTACATGGGCGAACTCTGGTCTGTCCCGTGGACGTCCGAGGCTGGCGCGACGGGAGGCCGGGCCTGGGTCGCGGCAACGGGTCTCGCAACCATGGCCCCGGCACGCCTCGAGCGGACGCTGGAGCTGCGCGACGACGAGCCTGTCCTGCGCGCCCACTACCGGCTCACCAACCTTGACGTGCGGCCCCTGCCCTTTCTGTGGGGGATCCACCCGTCCTTCGCCGTCACGCCGGCACATCGGATCGACGCCCCCGCAACGGACATGCTCATCGGCGTGTCATCCGGCCCGACCATGGGCGAGGTTGGGAGTGCCTACGCCTGGCCGAATCAACCGGACCCGACGGCCGCCAATGGCTCGCGTGACGTGCGCCGAGTCCGGCCCGCGTCCGACGCGGTCTTCGGCGGGCACTGGGCCACCGACCTGCGCGACGGCTGGCTTGCGCTGACCGACACGGCCACTCGACGGGGCGTCGCCCTGGTGTTCTCGACCGACGTCTTTCCGCATGCCTGGCTGTGGCAGGTCTACGGTGGCTGGCGCGGGCACCACCACCTTTGCCTGGAACCGTGGTCGGGCTACCCCATGCAGCTCGAGGCTGCGCAGGCGGCGGGTCGGGCCCGGATCCTCCAGCCGGGCGACTCACTGGAAGCCGACGTCGCCTTCGTCCTCTACTCCGGACTCGACGCGGTCACCGCGGTCCAGAAACGAGCGGACGGCTTCGTCGTGCGCTGACCCCGAACCTCTTGTCAGCGATTGGCGCCGTGCCCATACTCGGCGTCCTCGCACTGGCTCGGCCTCCCTGCCGTCCGACTGTCGAGACAAGCCTCACGAAGGAGTGGATATGCCGAAGATCGTCATCACCCACGCGGTCGTGGACGTCGAGCGCTGGCTGAAGGGCAAGGCAGAGCGGGCCGCCGCCATCTCGGAGTTCGCCACCAACGTGACGGACCACGTCGCGATGGATGGCAGCAACACCATCGCCATCACGGCCGACGTTCATGACCTGGCGGGCGCGCAGGCCATGATGGCCTCGCCGTCGCCCGAGACGGCGGCCGCCATGGAGCGCCACGGCGTCCTCCCCCCGCTGGCGGTCTACATCGAGAAGTAGCTCGACCCTCAAAACAGCGTGGCCACGTCCCGACCCGCGGGTGCGGCTCGGGACGGGGCAACCGAAGGAAGCGGCAGCGCTTCCGGGCCGGGCAACAGCGATCCGATCCGGTGTGAGCAGGAGACCGAGACAACCCCCGTGATTGATCAGGCCGTGACAACGAGAACGTTCCTGTTCACCGACATCGAGGGCAGCACTCGCCTCTGGGAGGACCAGCGCGACGCGATGGCGCCCGCGCTCGAGGCGCACGATCGCCTGCTGGCATCCGCGGTCGGGCACGCCGGCGGCATCGTCGTCAAGACAACCGGCGACGGGCTGCTCGCCGTGTTCGATGCCGTGGACGCCGCGATCGGCGCGGCTCTCGAGGGACAGCGGGCGCTCGCCGCGCACGACTGGGGCGCAACCGGTCTGCTCCGCGTCAGGATGGCCATTCACACGGGCGTCGCCCAGCGCCGCGACGACGACTACTTCGGGCCGGTCCTCAACCGGGTGGCGAGGCTCCTCGCAATCGGCCACGGTGGCCAGGTTCTGGTCTCGGGCGTGAGCCGGACGCTCCTGGGTGACGCCCCACCGGACGCGTACGAGCTCGTGGATCGAGGGGAGCACCGGCTGCGTGATCTCGATCGTCCGGAGCGGGTGTTCGAGGTCCAGGCGGCCGGCCTCGCGCGCGAATTCCCGGCGCTCCGCTCGCTCGACGCGCGTCTCACGAACCTGCCCGTCCAGCTGACCTCCTTCGTGGGTCGCGAACGCGAACTCAGCGAGGCCAGCGAGCTTCTCGCGGACCATCGGGTGGTCACGCTCGCGGGCGTCGGTGGGACCGGCAAGACGCGGTTGATGCTGCAGGTCGCCGCTGAAGTCGTCGACCGCTACCGGGACGGCGCCTGGCTCGTCGAGCTCGCACCGCTGGTCGATCCGGCGCTCGTCGAGCGGGAGGTCGGCCGCGCCCTGGGCGTTCGCGAGTCGCCCGGTCAGCCGGCGCTCGAGGCGCTCCTCGACTTCCTGCGGTTCAAGCAGCTGCTCGTGGCGCTCGACAACTGCGAGCACGTCATCGCGGCCGCGGCCGACCTGGTCGAGGCCATCGTCAGCCACTGCCCGGGGGTGTCGATCCTCGCCACGAGCCGGGAAGCGCTGGCCCTCGCGGGCGAGGCGGTCCTGCCGGTCCCGTCGCTCGGATTGCCGGAGGGGAGCCCCCATGCGGGCGACGGCGCGCGAGACGCTGACGATCTTCGACTCGAGCGGATCGCCGCGAGCGAGTCGGTCCGGCTCTTCGTCGATCGAGCGGCGGCGAGCGTCCCCGGCTTTTCGGTGACCGCGACCAATGCGGCGGCGATCGTCGAGATCTGCCGACGCCTCGACGGCATCCCGCTGGCACTCGAACTCGCCGCCGCGCGGACCAACGTGCTGTCGGTCCAGGACATTGCGACACGCCTGGGCGATCGCTTCCGACTCCTGACCGGGGGCCGTCGCACGGCGGCGCCCCGACAGCAGACGCTGCAGGCCACGATTGACTGGAGCTGGGACCTGCTGGCTGCACCCGATCGGCTGCTCCTGCAGCGGCTGGCGGTCTTCGCGGGTGGCTGGACGCTGGAGGCTGCCGCTGCCGTCGGATCGCTGGCAGACGGGGACGCCGGCAGGGCCGATCGGGCCCTCGACGCCCTCGACGGACTCGGTCGTCTCGTGGATCGCTCGCTGGTGGTCGTCGACCGCGGGGCGCACGCGCGCTACCGGATGCTCGAGACCATCCGCCAGTACGCCATGGCTCACCTTGTCGCAAGCGGCGAAGTCGGCCGGGTGCGAGACGCCCACCTCGCCTTCTTTCAGGCGTTGATCCTTGAGGCCGAGTCCGGACTTCACGGCCCGGACATGGTCGACTGGCTGGCCCGCCTCGACGCCGACGCCGACAACCTGCGCGCGGCGCTCGAGTGGGCCTTCGAGGATGATGTCGAGGCGGCGTTGCGGCTGTGCGTCTCGCTCATGTCGTACTGGTACCAGCGGTCGGCTGGGTCCGAGAGCGTTGACTGGCTCGGTCGGGCGCTCGCGGCCGTCCGTGAATTGCCGACCCTGGACTCCTCGGTGGACCCCGCCCGAACGGCACTCGTCGCGCGAGTGCTCGCAGCGGCCGCGGTGGCCTCGACGATGTGGGCCACGAACGACGTCGCGCCAGCCTGGGCCGAGGAGTCACTCGTCCTGGCCCGCGAGACGGACGACCTGCTGGCTCAGTGCGACGCGCTCACGGCGCTCGTCGACACGAGGCGCCACTACACGGCGTACATCACCACGACGTTCGACGGAGATGTGACAGGCATCCGTGAGCTGGGTGACGAGTTGATCGAGCTCGCCACCCGGCAAGGCGAATGGTGGCGGGTCAGCCGAGCGCATGCCGTGCTCGCGCTCTATGAGGCACACACGGATCCGGCCGCCGCGGAAGTGCACGTCGCAAAGGCTCTCGAGGCGATGCGCCGATCGGCCGATCCGTACGAATTCGCGAGCGTTGCCTTTGTCCGCGGCCTGGTCGCGAGCGATCAGCGCCGCTGGTCCGATGCGCACCAGTGGTTCACGGAGGGACAGCAACGCTCTCGCGACCTGGGCGATCGGCGCTTCGAGCTCATGTGTCAGAGCGAGCTGGCACACGTCGCTCGCCGCACGGGGTCCCTTGACGAGTCGGAGGCGATCTATCGCGAGACGATCGGCGCCTGGCGGCACATGGGCAATCGCGGCGCGATCGCACACCAGCTCGAGTCCTTCGCGTTCCTCGCGCTGGCAAGGGGCGAGCGGCCACGTGCGGCCCACCTGTTCGGTGCCGCCGAGTCCCTGCGCGAGGCTGCCGGCGCCCACATGCTCCCGGTCGAGCGCGAGGAGTACGAGGCCGCGGTCGCCCAGATGCGGCTCGACGCAGATGGCCCGGCACTGGACAGGGCCTGGGCCGAAGGACGGCAGCTGGGCGCGGAGGCCGCGGTCGAGTTCGCGGTGGCTCTCGATGAAACGAAACACTCGCAGCCGCTGCAGCCCGACACACAGGGGTGACAGATCGAATCGGTTGAGGGCACCAGGCTCACCACGACCGGCTCACGAAAACCGACTCAGGACGGACGGAGGCACGAAGTTGGACGAGGATCTCGTTGACCAGATGTTGGACGTCGCGGCCAGCGTGGTCGCGGGCGGGGCCAACTCGGCCAATGGGCACGGCAACGTCAGCCTGCGGGTCCAGGGCGCGCAGGAGATGTACTTCACGTCCGCCCCGTCGCTGCGGGGGCTCAGGCCGGACGGCATCGCCCGCGTCGCGCTGGACGGGACGCTGCTGGAGCGCAACCTGTCCCCAATCCAGGGGGCCGTGCCGTCGGTTGGCCCTGCGGGTTGAGATCTCGTCGCCCATCGCACGGCGCAGGGCGAGCGGAAACATGGGCTGCAGACTCCGTGGCCGACGATCGCGTTGCCTCTCGAATCGCGCGATTTCGCCACGACGGCTCTCCCACCGGCGGCTCGTCGCCGCTAGCCGGCTCCCGGTCCGACGACTGCCGCCAGCGCCTCGACGGCGTCGCCGATCCGGTCGACCGTCAGCCGCCCGTAGCCGAGCAGCAGCCCTCGCTGGGGACTGCCGGCCAGTTGCATCGGGGAGAGGGCTCGGACCCCAATCCCGCGGCCAGCAGCCTCGCAGGCGAGAGCGACGTCGTCGACGCGATCCGGTAGCCGGAGCAAGACATGGAGGCCCGCCGCAGCGCCTTCCACGCGGAGCCCTGGCAAGCGGACCGAGAGGGCAGCGACGAGTCCGTCACGGCGGCGGCGGTAGACGTGTCGTGCCCGGCCGACCTGGCGGTCGTACTCGCCGGTCGACAGGAGGTTCGCGAGGGCGAGCTGATCGACCGCGGGGGAGCCGGAGTCGGCAGCTGCCTTGCTGGCGCGTACGGCATCGACGAGATCGCCCGGGAGGCTCATCCACCCGAGTCGGACGCCCGGTGCGAGCGTCTTGGACGCCGTGCCGACGTGGACGACCCGGCCGGGATCGAGACCCTGGAGGGCACCGACCGGGGAGCGGTCGTAGCGGAACTCGGCGTCGTAGTCGTCCTCGACGATCAACCCACCTTCGTCCGCCGCCCAACGGATGATCGCCGTCCGTCGCGCGGGCGCCATGACCGCGCCGGTCGGGAACTGGTGGGCGGGCGTGACGACGACGGCGCCCACGTCGAGCTCGCGGAGCCGGTCGACGCGCAGGCCCTCGCCGTCGACCGGGCACGCGGCCAGCCGGAGACCAGATGCCCGGACCGTCGCCCACTCGTCCGGCAGCGAGGGCGTCTCGAACGCGAGTGCGGTCGCGCCACGAGCCGCCAGCACCCGACAGACGAGGTCGAGTGCCTGGGTGAAACCCTGGGTGATGACGATGCGCTCCGGGTCCGTCCTGACCCCACGGACCCGCGCCAAGTACTCGCGGACCGCCACCCGTAGCTCGATGCGACCGCGATGGTCGCCATAGTCCAGTGCGTCGTACGGGGCGCTCCGGAGGGATCGCTCGACGGCCCGAAGCCATTCTCGGCGCGGGAACAGCGAGACGTCGGGTGTCGTCGCGACGAAGTCGAACCGCCAGGTCGGGATCACGGGCTCCGGCGTGGCCCGTGACGTGCTCGCGACGCCAACCACCGTCGGTGCGCGCCGCGGGGCCATCGCGAGATACCCCTCCGCCGCGAGCTGGTCGTAGACGTCGGTCACGACGCCGCGCGACAGTCCGAGATCCACGGCCAGCGTTCGAGATGAGGGTAGCGTCGAGCCGGCGACCAGGCGTCCCTCCTGCATGGCCGACCGGAGGGCGTCACGCAGATTCCGGCGCAGGCGTCCATGCCGGAGCTCGACCTCGAGCAGCAGATCACGCGGCAGCACGACTGGACTCATGTATCGGGTGGTTGGTGGACCTTGTCACGATGCCAGACAGCGTAGATGATCGCGTTCTATCGAGGTCGCTGGGCGCGCGCGGCAAGTTGCCCAGGGTGTGATTGGGCATCCGCGGTGGCGCGCAGACCCCTGCAGTCCGGGAGATTCCATGCCGATCATCGACCAGACCCGAGACGGTCCGGATACCACGATGTGGCGCCCGGTCCGATGAACACGCAGCCAACGGGCGCTCGTACGACCGGATCCGAGCACGACTTCGACTTCTTGTTCGGTACCTGGCGAGTCCACAATCGGCGGTTGAAGGCACGACTCAAGGGCTCGGACGAGTGGGACGAGTTCGATGCGCGAAGCGTCGTACGACCTATCTGGGGCGGTGCTGGAAACGTCGACGAGATCGTCGGCGAGAGTCCGTCGGGCCCGCTGCGGGGATTGACTATCCGGCTGTTCGACCACTCCTCTCGCGAATGGCGGCTGTACTGGGCAAACGCCGATCGAGGCGTCCTCGACCAGCCGATGATCGGTGGCTTCCGGGCCGGCCGAGGTGAATTCTTTGACCAGGAGTTGTTCGAGTCGCGGGCGATCTTCGTCCGCTTCGTTTGGTCCGACATCACCCCGGCAACCTGCCGGTGGGAGCAGTCCTTCTCGGAGGACGGCGGTCGGG
>JANMRJ010000829.1:0-4350 GCA_031370985.1 Acidimicrobiales bacterium | reverse complement strand
TTCGACAAGAAATCCTTGGCCCGGTCGGTTTCGGGATGGTCGAAGAAGCGCTGGGGGGTGGCCATCTCGACGATGCGACCGTCGTCCATGAAGGCCACCCGCTGGGCGGCCGAGCGGGCGAAACCCATCTCGTGACTGACGACAACCATGGTCGTGCCCTCGTCGGCCAACTGCACCATCACGTCGAGCACCTCCCTGATCATCTCGGGGTCGAGGGCCGAGGTCGGCTCGTCGAACAGCATGAGCTTGGGCTCCATGGCCAGGGCCCGGGCGATCGCCGCCCTCTGCTGCTGGCCGCCGGAGAGCTCTGCGGGGTAGCGGTCGACCTTGTCGGCAATCCCCACCCGCTCCAGGAGCTTCATGGCCCGCTCCCGGGCATCGGCCTTGGCGAGCTTGCGCACCTTGATCGGGCCGAGCATCACGTTCTGGAGGATGGTCTTGTGGGCAAAGAGGTTGAACGACTGGAAGACCATCCCCACGTCGGCCCGCAGCTTGGCCAGCGCCCGGCCCTCCTCGGGTAGGGGCACGCCGTCGATGGTGATGCGGCCGGAGCCGATGGACTCGAGGCGGTTGATGCAGCGGCACAGCGTCGACTTGCCCGACCCGGAGGGTCCGATCACCACCAGCACCTCGCCCTTGCCCACGACAAGATCGATGTCGCGCAGCACGTGCAGGTCGCCGAAGTGCTTGTTCACCTTCTCCATGACGACCAATGGCTCCCGGGCCGGGAACCCCGCCGGGTCGCCGGCCATCAGGCCGACGCCGCCGACTTGGATCCGGAGCCGGCGAAGGTGATCAGGCCGAGGACCCCGATCATCGAGACGGCGGCAACCGCGGTGGCCGCCCGTCGGGAAGCGGCGTGCCGGCAGGCGTCGTCGCGGGCAAGGTCGTAGAGGCTCAAGCCGTCGGAGTGGCGCCCGAGGTTGCTCATCGGGCGGCCGCAGTCGACGACGGTGGCGCCGGCGGCCAGCCCCGGGGAGAACGGCTGGAGCCGCAAGAGGGGGTCGTCACCGAACGCAGTCTCCACGGGCACGAGCAGGAACGCCATCCCGGCCACCAACCCGAGGACGATCAGCGTGGCGCCCAGCCGCCGAGCGGAGGGTTGCCGGGCTGAGGCACGCCGGCGGCGCCGGGTCATGAGCCTCCGCCACCGTTGTCGCTGCCACCGCCGCCGCCGCCGTTGTCGCGGCCGCCGCCACTGCTCAGGCGAAGGATGACATCGGACCGGTTCTGGATCCTGCGGGCGAGCTGAAGCTCCTCGGCCAGCTCCTTGGTGGCCAGGCCGAAGGCGCCCGACGGCAAGGTGATCGTGTGCTCGGAGCCGCGGACGACCACCGATCCACGCTCGATGTCGATGGCTTCCACCCACTCCCAGCGAATGAGCGCCCGCTCGTCGCCCGCGCCGAACGCCGAGACGCCGTGGAGGTCCACGCGGAGCAATCGCTTCGGGCCGAAGAGCCGTCCTCGCACGACATGCTCGGCGACTCGTTGGGCCACAACGTCAACTGTACCGGCGACTCTCCACCACACGACGGACCGCCACCGCCGCTGACTTGTAGGAGGGCTGGCGGGAATAGGGGTCGAAGCTGGCGTTGGTCAGGAGGTTGGTGCCGGCGTAGTGCATGGGCACGAAGACCTGGCCCGGTGCCACGGTCGGCGTGACGTAGGCCCGGGCCTCCATCTCGCCCCGGGCCGAGCACACCGTCACCCACTCATCCGCGGCCACGCCGAGGGCCGACGCGTCGGCCGGTGAGATCTCCACGTAGGGCTTCTCCGGGTAGAGCGTACGCAGGATGGCGGACTTCGACGTGCGGGTCTGGGTGTGCCACTGACTGGAGCTTCCCCGCCCGGTCAGGAGGATGAACGGGAACTCCGCACTCGTCGGCTCGGCCACCGGCCGGGGCTCCTCCCAAATGAACCGTGCCTTCCCCTGGGGGTGGAAGAAGCGCCCGTCGGAGAACAGCCGCCGCTCCTGGGTACGCTCACCCGCCGGCAGCGCCGGCCATTGGACCCCGCCGGAGCGCTCGAGCTCCTCGTACCCCTCGATGCCGGTGATGTCGCATGGCCGGCCGGCGGAAAGGCGCTGGAGGATGGCAAAGGTAGCCTCCGGCGACGACCACTCCTCGAACAGCTCGCCGCAGCCCCAGGCGTCGGCGACCAGTTTGAAGATGGAGAAGTCGGCCAGGGCCTGGCCCGGGGCGCGCACAACCCGCCGGATGCGGCCGTACCGCCGCTCGGAGTTGATGAAGGTGCCCTCCTTCTCCCCCCAACCCGCCGCCGGCAGCATGATGTCGGCCAACTGCGCCGTCTCCGTCGTCGGGTAGAGGTCCTGGACGACGAGGCAGTCGAGCTGGCCGAACAGTTCGACGAGGTCGGCCTGGTTGATCCAGGAGTGGGCCGAGTTGGTGGCGACAATCCACAGCGCCTTGATCGTTCCTTCCCGGATCCCCTCGACGATCTGGTCGTAGGCCCAGCTCATCCGGTCGGGAATCCGCGAATCCTCGAGATTGAGGAGTTCTGCCACCTCGGCCCTCGCGGCGGGATCGGTGAACGCTCGGCCGCCGAACAGGTTGGTCGTGTTCGACCACAGCCTCGACCCCATGGCGTTGCACTGCCCGGTGATGGAGTTTGCCCCCGTGCCGGGCCGGCCGATGCTCCCCGTGAGCAGGGCCAGGTCGATGATGGCCTGCGCCACCCGGACGCCCTCGTGGCTCTGGTTGACGCCCATCGTCCACCAGAAGGAGACCCGCTTCCCTGCGGCGATGGTGTCGGCCAGCAGCTCGAGGGCGTCGGTGGGCAGGCCCGTCGCGGCGCGCACCCGCTCGGGGGTGAACGCCTCGACGTGGGCCGCGAAGTCGTCGAAGCCCTCGGTCGAGGCGTCGATGAACGCCCTGTCGACGGCCCCCCATGCGATCAGGAGGTGGGCCAGCCCGTAGAGCAGCGTCAGGTCGGACTTGGGTAGGAGCGGGTAGTGCTGGGTGGCAGCGGCGGCGGTCTCGGTGACCCGGGGGTCGATCACGATCACTTCGGGGTGGTGAGGGTTCCGGCAGATCCGCTCCCAGAGGATGGGGTGGGCGATGCAGGGGTTGGCGCCCCACAGCACGATGACGTCGGATTCCTCCAGGTCGGCGTAGGTGTACGGCGGGGCGTCGAACCCGAAGGACTCCTTGTAGGCCACGACCGCGGTGGCCATGCACTGGCGGGTGTTGCCGTCGCCGTGGACCATCCCCATGCCGAACTTGGCCACCGCGCCGAGCAGCGCCATCTCCTCGGACGCGATCTGCCCGGTCGAGATGAACGCCACCGCCGCGGGGCCGTGGGTGGCCTGGACGGCCTTGAAGCGGGTCACCATGGCGTCGAGCGCGGTCGGCCAGTCCACCGGCGCCAGCGGCTCCGCCCGGGTGGCCCGCAGGAGGGGCGTGGTGGCCCGATCCGGCGCCCGCAGCGGCGTCAGCGCCTCCCAGCCCTTGGGACAGGCCATGCCCAGGTTCACCGGGTAGTCCTTGGTGGGGGTGAGGGAGACGGCGACGCCCTCTTGGGCGTTGACATCGAGCGAACAGCCGACCGAGCAGAAGCCGCAAACCATCGCGGTATTGGCGCCCACACCCTTGGAAATCGCGGCCGCGACCATCAGCGCTTGGGCCCGGGCATCCCCGTCCAGCTGGCGGCGGAGAAGAACCGCGAGCGCTCGATGAGCTCGCCGGCCAGGACCGCGACCAGGGCCAGGGCCGCGCCTGGCCCGCCGGTGGAATTGAGGGCGAGGAACAGGGCGGACGTGCCCAGCACGAAGCGGACCAGGCCGAAGGCGGGCACCGGGCCGAGCCAGCGCTCGGGGGGACGTTCGGGGTCCCGGCGCCACACAAGGGCGGCCTCCCACGCCAGTTTGACCGCCAGCGCCACGGCGAGGATGACCGCCGCCGGCCGGCCGCCGCCGGCGGCGAGCGTCACCGCGGCGCCGCCCACCAGCGCCCCGAGGCCGAAGCGGGGAAGGGTAATGGCCGCTCGCCACGAGGGCCGGCGGGTCACGACGTAGAGCATGCCGGAGCACGCAACGCCGGCCAGCCCTGCGGCCGACGCCGCGGCCTGCACGGCCGCCGCGTCGGTGGCCACTGCCGCGAACGCCAGCCCACCGAAGAGACTTAGGGCACCCACCTCCCGGCTCAGCCACGAGTGGCGCCAGCCGGCCAGCGCCCGCCACGCCCGTTCGGGGCGGCCGAGGTGGAAGATGCTGATGGCCAGCCCGACCAGGGCCAGGACCAGGGCGGTCACCGACGTCGATCGCTGGTGGCCGACCGCAAGGTCGACGGCCATGGCGCCGGCCGCGGCCTGGGTGAGCACGAGCATGGCCAC
>JANMRJ010000487.1:0-3649 GCA_031370985.1 Acidimicrobiales bacterium | reverse complement strand
GGCCGCAGCGGCGTGGCCTCGATGGTGGTCCTCGACCAGGCCGAGGCGGCCGGGGCGGTGGCCGACCTGTTGTCGTACCTGCCCTCGAACCACCTCGACGAGCCGCCGTACTGGCCAACTGACGACCCGCTCGACCGCCCGACCAAGGTCGCCGCCGGCGTGGTCCCCGAGCGGCCGACGGCGTCCTACGATGTCCGTACCGTCATCGGCGACATCTGCGACGCCGGCACCTTCCTCGAGGTCCGCCCGGTCCTGGCCACCAACGTGGTCACTGGCTTCGCCCGCCTCGCCGGCATGCCCGTGGGCGTGATCGCCAACCAGCCCAAGAGCCAGGCCGGCACCCTCGATATCGAGGCGTCGAGGAAGGCGGCCAAGTTCGTCCAGTGCTGCGACGCGTTCGGGCTGCCGCTGCTGACCTTCGTCGACTGCGGGGGGTTCCGCCCCGGCCGCGACCTGGAGTGGCGGGGCATGATCCGCCACGGCGCCGAACTGGTCCACGCCTACGCCAATGCCACCGTCCCCCGGCTTTGTGTCGTCCTGCGCAAGGCCTACGGCGGCGCCTACATCGCCATGGACTCGCGCGGCCTGGGCAATGACCTCTGCCTGGCCTGGCCCAAGTCGGAGATCGCGGTCATGGGCGCCCCCGGAGCGGTGGCCGTGCTTCAGCGCAAGAAGCTGGGCGCCATAGCCGATCCGGTCGAGCGGGCCAGGGTCCAGGCCGAGCTGGAGCGCGAGTACACCGAGCGCCTGTGCTCGCCGGTGGTCGCCGCCGAACGAGGCTATGTCGACGACATCATCGACCCGCTCGACACCCGCCGCCTGCTCACCGCCGGCCTGGCCGCCCTGCGCACCAAGCGGGCCACCCCGCCGTCGCGGGCCAAGCACTCGAACACCCCCCTATGAGCGTAAGCGATTGGAATGACACGGTGAGCGCAAGCGATTGGAATGACACGGTGAGCGCAGCGAATGGAATGACGCGGTGACACTGCTCGACGGCAAGAAGCTCCTCGTCACCGGCGTCCTGAACGACGACTCGATCGCCTACGGCGTGGCCAAGCTGGCCCAGGAGCAGGGGGCGGAGATCGTCCTCACGTCCTTCGGTCGGGCCATGAGCCTGACCCGCCGCACCGCCCGCCGGCTGTCGCCCGAACCCGACGTGCTGGAGCTCGATGTCACCAACGCCGAGCACCTGGCCGCCCTGACTGTCGACCTCACCACCCGGTGGGGCCGGGTCGACGGTGTGCTGCACGCCGTGGCCTTCGCCCCCGGCCGGGCGCTGGGCGGCAACTTCCTGTACACCGAGTGGGACGATGTCGCTGTGACGATGAACACGTCCGCGTTCTCGCTGAAAGCGCTGGCCGTGGCCACGCTGCCGCTCATGCAGGCCGCCGGCGGCGGGGCGATCGTCGGGCTCGACTTCGACGCCTCCCAGGCGTGGCCGGCGTACGACTGGATGGGTGTGGCCAAGGCCGCTCTCGAGTCGACGGCTCGCTACCTGGCCCGCGACCTCGGCACGTATGGAATCCGGGTCAACCTGGTCTCGGCCGGCCCGGTGCGGTCGGTGGCGGCGCGGGGCATCCCCGGCTTCGACCAGATGGAAGGTGCATGGGCCGGCCGGTCGCCGCTCGGCTGGGATACCCGCGACACCTCACCGGTGGCCAGGGCCTGCGTGGCCCTGCTGTCGGACTGGTTCCCCGCCACCACGGGCGAGATCGTGCACGTGGACGGCGGCTTTCATGCCATCGCCGCGGCGGGACCGGCGGCCCTGCCTCCCGAGTAGCCGCCTTTCGCCGAGTAGCTTGCGGCATGGCCGAACTTCAACCGGGAGACGATGCGCCCGACTTCACCGCGCTCGATCAGTCCGCCTCGCCGGTCTCGCTGTCGGACTTCAAGGGCCGCAGGATCCTGCTCTACTTCTATCCGAAGGCCGGCACGCCGGGCTGCACCGTCCAGTCCTGCGACCTGCGTGACATCGCCGGCCAGATCGGCGACACCGTCATCCTGGGCGTGAGCCCGGACAAGCCGGAGAAGCAGGCCAAGTTCGACACGAAGTACGGCCTTGGCTTCCCGTTGCTGGCGGACGCGGACCACGCCGTCTCGCGGGCCTACGATGTCTGGCGCGAGAAGAGCATGTACGGCAAGAAGTACATGGGCATCCTGCGCTCGGCGTTCCTCATCGACACCGACGGTCGTATCGCCCACGCCTGGTACAAGGTGTCGCCGGCCGACACGGCGACGAACCTCCTCAAGAGCCTGTAGACGCGAAAGAGCGGCCCGGTCGAGTTCGTGCCTGGGTAACTTCCCTGGTGAGCCCGGGACTTGCATCCGCCCGTGGATCGGGCCGGCTCACTACGATGCGAACAAACGTTCGTTCCGAGGAGCGTGGCTCGACCCTTGCGAATCACACAGATGTGATTCGCTCGGTAGGATCAAGCTCGCTCGGCTGCGGCCTTCTTGGAGGTGAGTCTTGTGGCAGTTGAAGGGCAAGCCCTGAGGCAGCAAGCCACGTTCGTCGAGTTGTTCGCCGGCGCCGGCGGGCTGACCCTCGGCCTTGAGGCGGCTGGCTGGACATGCCTGTGGGCGACCGACCACTGGTCGGATGCTGTAGCCACGCATCGACTGAACTTTGCGCATCGGGTGGACCGGGCTGATGTTCGGGATCTAACGCCACTTGTCCTCTCGCGGACGGTCCCCGAGCGTCCCGACGCTTCACCGACGAGGACCGTCGGGGCCTCACGGCGCTGTTCTGGTCCAACGTCCGCCCCTACGGCTCCTTCGAGCTCGACATGGACCGCCACCTCGACTTCGACCTGGCAGCCTCGGCGTGAGCGACCCGGTCGTTCTACCGGCTGCGGCTCGGACCCCGCCCAAGCGCAAGGCCCGCCATTTGGCCAAGCACCTCAGGGGCGAGCACCCCGACTACGCCTACCTCAAGGCAGTGTTCCGCCATCTGCGTGAGGAGCTGGAAGTCGAGGTCCAGCGGGAGCCGAAGCGCCTCCCCTTTGTCCCCACCGAGGCCGAAATCCGCTGCTACTACGAGGTGGTGTGGACCGGCCGGCGGGGCCAGGACATCGTCCTCATCAAGACCCTGCTCTTCACCGGGGTCCGGGTCTCGGAGCTGGTGCGCATCCGCGTCGAGGAAGTCGACCTGGACGCCTGCCGCATCCGCATCACCCAGGGCAAAGGGGCCAAGGACCGGACCGTGCCCTTCCCCAGCTCGTTCAAGGAGACCCTGGCGCTGCACATCGAGGCCCAGCGAGCCAAGGCCGCCGCCTTCCTGTTCGAGTCCAGCTGGAAGAAGCCCTACTCAACCCGTGGCGTCCGAGCGCTGCTCGCCCGCTATGCGGCCAAGGCCGGTCTTGAGCACAACATGCCCCCGCACAGGCTGCGGCACTTCCTGTTCACGTGGCTGAAGACCCAAGGCATCGACGACGCCCTGATCCAGCCTTACTCGGGCCACGCCTCTCGCACCAGCCTGGAGATCTACTCCCGCATCGCCCTCGGCGATGCCCAAGCGAGCTACGACAAGGTCATCGACCGCTTCCCGGTCTGATCTGGCGCTCTACATTGCGGCTGGTGACACCGACCCGAGCACTAGGCCTTAATGGGACGCACTACGCTGCCCTCGATGAGGTCGGCCACGGCTCGG
>JANMRJ010000824.1:0-12079 GCA_031370985.1 Acidimicrobiales bacterium | reverse complement strand
TTGGAAGATCACCGCCCGAGTTGGCACGAGCCGGGCGCCCGGTAACGTGCGGCCTCCTGCGGCGAGTACGACTCCGGCTTGTCATCCGCACCTGCCGGTTACAGCGCCCTTCGCCGGGAGCCGGGAGGGGAATTCGCCCGTAACGGTAACCGGTCGGACGTCGTCGATGGCTCCGGCACAGAGGGAGGCCCGTACACGATCTGTACACGCCGGATGGTAGCTTGATCGGGTGAGCGTTCCCATCACGACGCGCCTCGACGAGCAAGCCGTCGAGGCTCTGGACCGAGCGGTGGCGGCAGGCATCGCCACAACCCGAGCTGCGCTCGTGGCAGCGGCGGTCAGTGAGCGGCTCAGCCGTCACGGTGACGAAGCGATTGTCGAGTCGTACCGACGGCGGTACGGGCATCCCGATGCAGCCGAAGCCGATCTCGTCGCACGGATCGGGGCCTTCTCAGCGGGTACATGCCTCGACGACGACCGCTGATGGTCGCGGCGACATTCGAGATGCTGACATCCCTGGTGTCGGCGTCCACCCCGTGGTCGTGGTGACCCGTGACACGGCGATCCCCCTGCTGAGTTCTGTCATCTGCGTGTTGGTTCACGAGCACATTCCGTGGGCACGTTGCAGAGGTCGAGGTAGGTCCAGATGAGGGTCTGCATCACGAAAGTGCTGCCAACTGCGACAACCTGTTCACTCTTCCCACCGCCGTCCTCAGCCGCCGGCGCGGTCAGCTCGGTCCAGCCAAGCTCCGACAACTCGACACCGCCCTCATGATTGCCCTCGGGCTCGCCTGAGGCGTCTGATCTGAACGACGCATAACGCGGGCGGGTTGGCTGCGGCCGATCACGCACGCTCATGATGCCGGCTACATGGCGCACAGTCCAGGCACCCTCGTACCGATTCCCGAACTTGTCCGACTCACCGCCCGGCCGAGGACTCACCGCGACAACCTAAGCTAAGGCGCCGGACAGGAACCGCCCGACCCGCTGGGATGGCCGGGCACAACCCGCCGAGGCCGAAGGCCGAGTTCCCGGTCCCGCCGGTGGAGGACGACGGGTTGACGCCTTGACGCTTGACGCCCTTGACGCCCTTGACGCCTACTCTGGGTGTATGGCCGACGCCGAGGCTGCGCTCTCCGAGGGGTTCCATGAGCACCTGGGCCGGATGCTCGCTCGCCACGGGCAGCTTCTCGACAAAGTGGATCGAAAGGAGGCGCGAGAGTTGGGCAGGCGAGCCGCCGAAGCCGCGCTCGCCTCTCTGCTTTGGGGCCAGGCCGTCGGAGATCGGTGGGACACGACCGAGACCGCCGAGTTCCTGGGCGTCACCCGCCAGGCCCTCCACGAGAGGGTGAAGCGGGGCACGCTGCTCGGCCTTCCGGGGCGGGGCGTGACCTGGTTCCCGATCTGGCAGTTCGATTTGGCTGCGCGCCGCGCGCTCCCGGTCGTGGCCGCACTGCTCCAGGTGTTCCGCGGCATGGACCGACCGCTCGAGCCGGTCGAGATCGCGTCTTGGGCACAGGTGCCGCAGTCGGACCTCGACGACGTGGCCCCGGCCGACTGGGTCGCCGAAGGTCGACCCGACGAGGCAGTCGTCGCCAGTGCCCGGCACAGCGCGGCGCGCCTGGCTGCGTGACACTGCGACCTCCGCCACGCGATCCGGCTGAACTGACGGATTTCCCGGAACGGGCGATCGCCGAGACCTACCCGTACGCCCGGATCCACGACGTGGCCCAGGAGGCGGAGTGGTTCTGTAGCTGCGGCGTCCACCGATTCGACCCGCCCGCCGGCGGAGACACGCCGTTCGGCACCTGCTACCTCGCCGGCCACCCGGTCGGGGCCTTCGTCGAGAAGTTCGGCAGCCTCGGGATCGTGACCCGGGAGCGCGTCGACGCCCATCGGCTCGCCCACCTCCAGGTTCCCGCCACCCGCCTCGCTGACGTTACCGACCGCACCGGCCTTGCGCTGGGGAGTACACGGCCAAGCACGACCCTGGCGGCGATCTTCACTCGGTCGCCCTCTTCGGCAAGCCGGGTCTGCACGAGGATGCGTTTGTCAGCACTTGGTCGGAGCCGATCCGCGACGATATGGTCGACGATGTACGGGATCGTTTTGGCATCCAAGTTCTACCGACCGCCCCGATGTAGCGCTCGGCTTCACATGCCGTGGAAGCCGACATCGACGGTCGGGTCGACGGGGACCCTGAAGACCACCGCTCCCTCGATCCCCCGGTCGCGTAGCCAGTTCACGACGCCATACGGGTTGTCATCATCGATGAGAACCACCGCATCGAGTTGGCGCCGCAACCTCCAGGATGCGTTCAGCGGGTCGCAGGACCCACGATGACCTTGGGGGTCATTGCCGCCCCGCCCCATCCAGCCGAGTTGTGGGAGTAGATGTAGGCGAAGTACGCCTGCCCATTTGTCAGGCCCGTCATCGTGCCCGACGTGCAGGTGGCGCAGAGCCACAGGTTCCGCCCGATGTACTGATTGTTGGCGTCGTAGACGTACATCCCGTACCCGTCGATCGGAGCCGAGCCGGCAGGGGCGGTCCAGGAGACGGTCAACGATCCGTTCCCCGGCGTCGTCTTCAGGTTCGTCGGTGCGCCGGGTGTCGTGGCCACGGCGACGCCCTTGCCGCTGATGCTCACGCTATGGGGACTGCCGGCGGCATCGTCGGTGATGGCCAGCGTGGCCGAACGGGCGCCGGCGGCGACGGGCTTGAAGGTCACGCCGATGGCGCACGAGCTACCGGCGGCGATGGTGCCGCAGGTGTTCGAAGCGATAGCGAAGTCGCCGGCGTTGGTGCCGCCGAGGGTGGCCCTCGACACGGTGAGGGAGGCGTTCCCGGTATTGGTCACTGTCGCCGTCTGAGTCGCGCTGACGGTGCCGACGGAACGGTCACCGAAGGCCATGCTCGTCGGGCTGACCCCCACTGCCGGCGCCGGCGTCACGGTCATCCGGGTGAATACCTGGGCCGCGATCCACACCCGGGTCAGCGCAGAGCCTCCCCCCGACCATGACCGGCCGGAGGCAGTCGTCCAGGAGCCGATGCCGATGTGGGTGAAGTTGGCATTCAGGATGTTGGCCTTGTGGGAGGGGCTGGCCATAAGGTCGTTGGTTAGGCGCTGGGCCGCTACAGACGGGTCCGTCGTTCCGTTCATCCAGGCGATGTTCTCCCCGGCGGCACCGTAGGAGATCCCGGCGGCACCGAGCATGTTGAATACGCCCTGGGTCCCGCAGCCGGCGATGGTGTGGCTGAAGTAGTTCCTGTCCCCCATGTCCTTGGCGCGGCCACGGACGCTGAAGCCGCAACCGCTGTACTGGCCGTCCTCAGCGACCGACGCGAGCCCGGCCGACAGCTGGAGGGGCGCTACCCCGGCCTGCGCCCGTTGCTGGTTGACCAGTTCGAGCATCTTCGAGTTGAACGAGGCCTCGGCGAGTGCCGGTGTGGCGCTGACCCAGGTTCCAAGGGTCATGGCCAAGACCATCATAGTCAGAATCCCCACAATTTTCGTTCGCCCGATTTGGTTGCCAGTCATGTTCACAAACGCACCGTCGGCCGATCGAGATGGCCCCTTTAGACCAAATGGTGTCGTGGATTGCCGAGGATTATCTTCCCTCACGGCCGAAACAGACGAAACATCTGCCAAACCCGACGAATCATTCTTTCCCGATACTTGGCACAAAATTGTCTCTCCTATGGGCGCCAGATCATGACAGCCAAGTGGGGCGGCCCAACGGGGCGCCCGATGATGGTCGAATCGGCAGTCTCATAGATGCCTTCGCCGCGGTCGAGACCGATATCGCGATGGTTCGCATCGTCAGACGCGATACTAGGAAGACAAATTGCATTCAATGACACTTTGCTGATGTTTCATCACGCTCTGGACGGGTCAATATGGACAAATTGACGTGCTCGCCAGTAGGTGACTACTCGAATGTTTGCGGTCCTCCGGGTAGATCAGGCGACGAACCCTCGTGTTCGAGCCCTCGATCCGTCGAAGGTGCAGGCTCTTCTCGGCCGTGGACGCCGGGATCGAGTTCATCAACCAGCGATGTGGACGAAATCCACCCGACTCACTTGTGCACTAATCACGGGGCATGACCATCGCCGGCCCGCGTCCAGGTACCCGGCACCCCGCGGCATGAGCGTCCGTGTCGCCATCGAGCACACCATGTCGTACCGGTTCGACCGTGCGGTGGCGCTCTTCCCCCACGTCGTGCGACTTCGACCGGCGACGCACTCCCGCACGCCGGTCCACTCGTACTCGCTGACGGTCAGCCCCAGCGAGCACTTCATCAACTGGCAGCAGGACCCCTTCGGCAACCATGTCGCCCGCCTGGTGTTCCCGCAGCCGAGCCGCGAGCTCACCCTCACGGTCGACCTCATCGCCGAGCTGACGGTCATCAATCCTTTCGACTTCTTCGTCGAGGAATCGGCCGAGCGCTACCCGTTTGCGTACGACGCGTCCATGGAGCGGGACCTGGCGCCGTACATGCACGCCCAGGCGCCCGGTCCGCGCCTGGCCACCTGGCTGGCGGACCAGCCGCCGCTCGAGGCCGGCGGCACGGCCATCGTCGACTATCTCGTCGCGCTCAACCAGCGGGTGAGTGCGACAGTGGCCTACACCACGCGCATGGAAGTGGGCGTGCAGACCCCTGAGGAGACGCTGGAGAAGGCGCTCGGCTCCTGTCGCGACAGCGCCTGGCTGCTCGTTCATGCGCTGCGCCAGCTCGGCCTCGCCGCCCGCTTCGTATCGGGCTACCTGGTGCAGCTCCGCGCCGACGAGGCGGCGCTGGAGGGCCCGTCCGGGCCCGCCGCCGACTTCACCGACCTTCACGCCTGGGCCGAGGTCTTCGTGCCGGGCGCCGGCTGGATCGGTCTCGACGCCACGTCGGGGCTCTGGGCCGGCGAGGGTCACATCCCCCTGGCCTGCTCGGCCGACCCGATGGAGGCGGCGCCCGTGTCCGGGGCCACCGGGCCGTGCGAGGTCTCCTTCGAGTTCACCAACGTGGTCCGTCGGCTCCCCGGTCCGCCTCGCGTCACCCTGCCCTACACCGACGACCAGCTCGCCCGTATCGATGCGCTGGGCCGGGCCATCGACATCGCCCTCGTGGGCGACGACGTGCGCCTCACCCAGGGTGGCGAGCCCACGTTCGTCTCGGTCGACGACATGGAGAGCCCGCAGTGGACGACGGCGGCCGACGGTGACGACAAGCGGGTGCTCGCCGAGACGCTCGCTCGGCGCCTGCTTCAGCGCTTTGCGCCGGGCGGTCTGCTCCACCACGGGCAGGGGAAGTGGTACCCGGGTGAGCCCCTGCCCCGCTGGCAGATCGGCGTGCTATGGCGGGCCGACGGTGAGGCGCTCTGGGCCGACCACGGGCTGCTGGCCAACCCCGATCTCGCCGGCACCGCGACAGGAACCGGCGCAGAGGATCTGGCTCGCACCATCACGGCCTGGCTCGGCCTGCCGGACGGCACACCTTTGGCCGCCTACGAGGATCCCCTCCACACGCTGCTGGCCGAGGCCCGCCTGCCCGGTGGCGACCCGCCGGCCATCGATGTCGACCCGACCGTTGGCTCGACGGTCGACACCGACGCCCGTCTGGCCCGCATCGCCGAGATCGACGGTCGCGGCTCGGGCGGCCCGGCTGGATGGGCCATCCCACTGCACCCCGTTCCTGGCGAGAAGGTCGCATGGTCGACGACGACATGGACGCTTCGACGCGGCCACCTCGTCCTCATGCCCGGGACCTCGCCGATGGGCCTGCGCCTCCCTCTCGACGCCCTCACCTGGCGACCGGCGCCGGCCGACCCAGACCTGTCGCCCTTCGCCGACCGGTTCCCGCAGGCCACCCGCGCCGCCATGAAGGAGCGCCTCCGCCGCCAGGCGGACACTCAGGAGCCCGAGGAGGTGCCGATCACCGCCCTGTGTGTCGAGGTCCGCGACGGCCACCTCCGGGTCTTCCTGCCCCCGCTGGCAACGGTGGATCAGGCGGTGGACCTGATCTCGGTGGTCGAGAGCGCGGCCGCCACCCTCGGCGCGCCGGTCGTGCTGGAGGGCTATCCCCCACCCGTCGACCCCCGGCTGAACCGCCTTGTCGTCACGCCCGACCCCGGTGTCATCGAGGTGAACGTGCAGCCGGCGGCCTCGTGGCCCGAGCTGGTCGACATCATCGACGGCGTCCATGCCGACGCCCGCGCCACCCGCCTCGGTACCGAGACCTTCCACCTCGACGGGACCCACGCCGGCACTGGTGGCGGCAATCACCTGACCCTCGGCGGACCCACCGCGGCCGACAGCCCGCTCCTGCGCCGGCCCGACCTCCTGCGCAGCATCGTCACCTACTGGCAACACCATCCGTCGTTGTCGTACCTGTTCTCGGGCCGGTTCATCGGCCCCACCAGTCAGGCGCCACGGATCGACGAAGCCCGCCACGAGAGCCTGTACGAGCTGGAGATCGCCTTCGCCGAGCTCGACCGGAACACCGCTGTTCAGGATCAAGGCAAGCCCCGGCCCTGGCTGGTCGACCGCCTGTTCCGCAACCTGCTGGTCGACATCACCGGCAACACCCACCGTGCTGAGCTGTGCATCGACAAGCTGTTCAGCCCCGGCACCGAGCGGGGCCGGCTCGGTCTCCTCGAGATGCGCGGCTTCGAGATGCCGCCACACCCCCGGATGGCGCTGGTGCAGGCCGTACTCGTGCGGGCCCTGGTCGCCCGCTTCTGGGCGGATCCCTATCGCGCCCCGCTCGTGCGATGGGGTAGTGGGCTGCACGACCGGTTCCTCCTGCCCTGGTACGTCGAGGGCGACATCGGCGAAGTCGTCGACGACCTCAACCGTCATGGCTTCGCCTTCGAGGCCGACTGGCTGGCGCCCTTCCTCGAGTTCCGCTTTCCCCGCATCGGCGTGGCCGATGTCGCCGGCGTGCGCCTCGAACTCCGGGCGGCCATCGAGCCGTGGTCGGTCCTGGGCGAAGAGGTCCGCTCTGGGGGCACAAGTCGCGGGGTCGACTCCTCGGTCGAGCGCATGCAGGTGCGCGCCGACGGGTTCCTCCCGGACCGGCACTTGATCACCTGCAACGGCGTCGCCGTGCCACTCCAGCCCACCCCCGTTCCCGGGCGGTTCGTGGCCGGGGTGCGGTACCGGGCGTGGCAACCGCCGGCATCCCTCCACCCCACGATCGGGGTCCACTCCCCGCTGGTCTTCGACATCGTGGACCGCTGGAGCAGTCGCTCGCTCGGGGGGTGCGCATACCACGTGAGCCATCCCGGCGGACGCACGTACGACCGGTTCCCCGTGAACGCCAACGAAGCGGAGGCCCGCCGGGCCAGTCGCTTCGTGGTCGGCGGGCACACGCCGGGCCGGGTCGACATCGACGCCCTGATCACCGCCGGCCGGGCCGCGGCGAGCACTGAGTACCCTTGCACCTTGGACCTGCGGCGAGGCCCGTCGACCTGAGCAGTCGTTCCCGAACAAGGTGACAAAAAGCGATGCCTGACCTGCTCGACACCTACCGGCCCAACCCGGCGGTGTACGACGAGATGCTCACGGGCGAGGGGCAGGTCCGGGAGCACTGGGCCGGCGCCGGCCGGATGATCGGCGAGCTCGGCTTCGACGAGCTGCTGCTTCGTCGTCGCGAGACCCGCCGCCTGCTCGACGACGACGGCGTGACCTACAACGTCTACGGCGACGACGCGTCAGCGCCGACGCCTTGGGCGCTCGACCCACTGCCCGTCCTCCTGAGCAGCCAGGAGTGGACTGTGATCGAGGCCGCGGTGGTCCAGCGGGCGCAACTGCTGAACCTGATCCTCTCCGACCTGTATGGCGGCCGCGACCTGCTGCGTCGGGGGCTGCTACCGCCGGCGGTGGTGTTCGCCCACCCCGGCTTCCTCCGCCAGTGCCACGGCGTCCGCCTCCCCGGCAGCCAGCAGCTCTTCACCACCGCCGTCGACCTCGCCCGCGACGCCGCCGGCCGCTTCACCGTGCTGGCCGACCACACCCAGGCGCCTTCAGGCGCCGGCTACGCGCTTGAGAACCGGGTCGTGGTTTCGCGGGTGTTTGCCGGCATGTACCGGGACGCGCAGGTCCACCGGCTGGCTCCCTTCTTCCGCATGCTCCGCACCGCGTTGCAGGTCATCGCCCCCCCGAACGCCGACGAGCCCCGGATCGTGGTCCTCAGCCCCGGCCCGTCGAGCGAGACCGCCTTCGAGCACGCCTACCTGGCCACCTACCTCGGCTACTCGTTGGTGGAAGCATCCGACCTGACCGTACGGGACGGCCGGGTGTGGCTGCGCTCGCTCGGTCGGCTGGAGCCGGTCGACGTGATCCTGCGCCGCACCGACGCCGCGTTCTGCGACCCGCTCGAGCTCCGGGGCGATTCGGTGCTCGGTGTCCCAGGACTCGTGGAGGCGTCACGCCTCGGCACGGTCTCGATCGTCAACACGCTCGGGAGCGGGGTACTCGAAAACCCCGGGATCCTGCCCTACCTGCCGCGACTGGCCGAGCACCTGCTGAGCCAAACGCTCCTGTTCCCATCTGTCCAGACCTGGTGGTGTGGCGATGCCGAGGGACGTCGTCACGTACTTGCCAACCTCGACCACCTCGTCGTCAAGCCCATCGCATGGGGCCTCGGGCCGACGTCGCACCCCTCCGAGCTGAGCAGCGCCGAGCGCGTCGACCTACGCGCCCAGATCGAGGCCCGTCCCGAGATCTGGGTCGGCCAGGAACACGCCGAGCTGGCCTCGGCCCCCGCCGTCGGCACCGACGGTCTCGAGGCCCGCCGCACCGTACTGCGGGCGTTCGCGGTGGCCCGCCACGACTCGTACGCGGCCATGCCCGGTGGCCTGACCCGGGTGGCGGCGTCGTCGGGCGGCGCGCGGGTCTCCAACCAGGCCGGGGCGCTGAGCAAGGACACGTGGGTGCTGGCCTCCGAGCCCGAGAAGCTTTCGGGCTTCTGGCTGCGGTCCGGGCCTCCGGTCACCGCCATCGAGCCCGAGGGGTCGATGTCGGCCCGGGCCGCGGAGAACCTGTTCTGGATGGGCCGCTACGCCGAGCGCGCCGAGGCGGTAGCCCGGCTGCTGCGGACGGTGCATGACCGCCGGAACGACTTCCAACACAGCCCCAATGCCGCCGGCGCCGAATGCCTGGAGATCCTCCTTCGTTCCGTCACCCGCGTGACATCGACGTACCCGGGCTTCGTGGCCAACGGCGCAGCCGACCGGATGGCGGCGCCCGACGCCGAGATGCTTGCCCTGGTGCTCGACTTGGAGCGGCCAGGGACGCTGGCCCACGCGGTCCACCACCTGTTGATTGCGGCCAATGCCGTCCGCGACCAGATGTCGAACGACACATGGATGGTGGTGGGCAATCTGGAGCGCGAGATCCTCGGCCTGCGCGCCGCATCGCCTGGTCGCCAGACCGTGGTCACATCCGCCCTGGGCCGGATCACCCAGAGCCTCCTCGCCCTCAGCGGGCTCGCGGCGGAAGGCCTGGTGCGCGACCCCGGCTGGCGGTTCATGGACGCCGGCCGGCGCATCGAGCGCGCCATCCAGCTCGCCTCCCTTCTCCAGGCCATCGTCCTCGTCGAACGGGGAACGGCTACCGACAGCCTGGTCCTCGAGTCGACACTCATCGCGGCCGAGAGCATCGTCACCTACCGCCGCCGCTACCGGTCGCACGCCCAGCTCGAGACCATCCTCGACCTGCTCATGCTCGACGCCGACAACCCCCGTTCACTGGCCTACCAGGTGGACCGGCTCGCCGACGACGTGCGCCGGCTGCCGGCGCCAAGCCGCGGCGCCCGGCTGAGCCCCTCCGAACTGCTGGTACTGGAGACATCCACCGCACTACGCCTGGCCGACACCGCCGCCCTCGCCGCACCCGATCCCGACGGCGCCCGGCCCGAACTCGGCGCGTTCCTGCAGCGCATCATCGGGCTCCTCCGCCGAACCTCGGACGCCATCGACGCCGAGAGCTTCGTCCACGCCCTCCCCCAGCGCCGCATGGCCGATCAGTGACCGGCCCGGGAGGCCGATCCATCGAGTATCCGCTGGTGGCCGCCGCCTTTGGCGGGGACCAGTGACGACCTACCGGGTCACCCACCGGACCGAGTACCGGTACGAGTCGGAGGTGTCCGAGAGCTACGGCGAGGTACACCTGTTGCCGAATGACTTTCCTGGCCAGACGTGCCGCGAGTCACGTTTGCGAATCGATCCTCAGCCCCACGACTACCGCGAGCGCACCGACTACTACGGCAACCGCACCGCCTACTTCGCCGTCCTCGACGCCCACACGCGTCTCACCATCACGGCCGAAAGCGTGGTCGACGTCGAAGACCGGCAGGGCGCGCTGACCCTCGCCGACGGCCGGGCCTGGGACGCGGGGCGCGACGATCTCGGGTCCGCCGCAATGGAGGTGCATGACTTCCTACTCGACTCCTCGATGGTCGCCGCGTCGCCCGAGCTGCAGGCGTATGCGGCGCCGTCGTTTCCGGCCGGTCGGCCGGTCGTCGAGGCGCTCGCTGATTTCAACTCCCGCATCAACCGTGACTTCGTGTTCAAGCCGGGCTCGACATCGATCGGCACCTCGCTGAACGAACTGCTCGAACGGCGTGAAGGGGTGTGCCAGGACTTCGCCCTGCTCGCCATCGGATGCCTCCGATCGCTCGGCCTCGCCGCCCGCTACGTGAGCGGCTACCTCGAGACCCGCCCACCGCCGGGACGGCCCCGGCTCGTCGGAGCCGACGTCTCCCACGCCTGGGCATCGTTGTTCGTGCCCGGCGCCGGCTGGGTCGACTTCGACCCCACGAACGACCAGTTCGTGTCCGACCGCTACGTGACCACGGCGTGGGGTCGCGACTACCGAGATGTCTCGCCGGTGAAGGGCGTGATCTACACGGAAAGCACGAGCGACGAGATGGACGTTTCGGTCGACGTGCTTCGTCTCGATGAGCCGGCGTGACCTGGGGCGACTGATCGATCTAGCTCCAGCTCGTGTTCGGGATCACCTCGAAGGTCTCGTCGGCAGCGTCAAGAACGACCCGGAACCAGCGCAGGAACCCGAGCTGGCCCAGGAGCTGGAAGTCGAACGGGTTGTGAATCGATCCCGTGTCGAGCAGACACGGCACGGCTGGGCTTGCGACCGTCCGATGATGGCCACTTCAAGGGTCGGCCTGGCCACGTCCACGCGGGTGCCCGGGAGTGGTTTGAACGCGAATCTCACACTCCGTGAACGCCCATGTCCGCCGAGGGGTCAACCGGGACCCCGGAAGAGGGACGCAGGATGTCGGCTCCGGCCTTCGGCGCGCTTCAACTTCCGGGCGGACCTTCGGCTCGGGCAGGCGGATCACCTGACGCACCAAACCAGTATGCCCCCACGTCGCCGGACGCGCCCGATGGTCGCCGGCGGCGCTACGCGCCGACTACCACTTCCAGGACGCAGCTAGGTCCAGCCGGACCGTAGCTGCGTAGCCGTCGAGGGCACCCAACAGCTCCTCCGAACTGAGGGTCATCTCGGCGGAGCGGACGAACCAGACGGGCACGCCGTCGACCCGTCGAGCCTTGAGCACGGCGAAGACCGACTCGATCAGGTGCTCGTCGGCCACGCCCACCGTCTCGAATCCCGCCAGCAGCTCGCTGAACGGGATGGGCGACGGCGGCCGCTGCTCCCCGGTGGTGGCCGACGGCGGGTCCTGGCTGAGCGTCCCCTTCCAAGCCCGGGTCAGCCGCTGGCGGAGCGAGTTGGTGAGGCCTTCAAGGACCCCGAGCAGCTCCTCCAGCGTCAGTCGAGCGCCACCGCTGCGAACGGACCATGCCGCACTCCCGTCCTCGGCCCGGACCTTGAGCAGCGCGAACACGGACTCGATCTCCATGCCCTCGCCGATCGTCCTCGTGCCGTAGCCCGCGAGTAGCTCGCTGAACGGCATCGGTTCCTCAGCCAACGGACGTTTCCCTATCGAGCCTCACTGGCGAGGAACGTACTCCGTCGTCAGGGGCCGTGGCGCACGCGATCGCGCCGGAACCATCGGGCGCCCCGCAGCGTCCAAGTTGACACACCGGCGATCGGCGCCGGCTTGGG
>JANMRJ010000449.1:0-5794 GCA_031370985.1 Acidimicrobiales bacterium | reverse complement strand
GTGGTCGTGGACGTGCCCGGCCGGACGGTGACCCGCGACGGGACCGACATCCCCCTGACCCGCACGGAGTTCGACCTGCTCCTCGAGCTCGTCCGACACGCCGGCCAGGTCCTGTCGCGCGACGTCCTGCTGGATCGGGTCTGGGGCTACGACTATCTCGGCGATTCGCGCCTGGTCGACGTGGCGATCCAGCGCCTGCGCTCGAAGGTCGAGACCGACCCGGCGGTCCCGGAGCTGATCCAGACCGTACGCGGCGCCGGCTACAAGGCCGTCCGCTGACCGGGTTGCGCGGCCGTCCGCTGACAGGGTTGCACGGCCGCCTGCGGAGGGCGCCGCGGCGCCCTCGATGATCCGATGATCCGCGGCGTCCGCGCCCGCCTGACGGCGACGATCGTCTTCCTCGTCGTCCTGACCGCGACCGTTCTCGGGCTCGCGGCCTACGTGTTCGTCGACGCCCGTCTCCACCAGCAGACACTCGACGAGGCCCGCGACCAGGCCGGGTTCGACCTGTCCGTCCTGGCCCCGACCATCCTCGTCAACCCACCGACGCCCGAGGCGATCGCGGCCCTCCAGGCGGCGTTCCGCTTCCGCTCGCTCCAGACGATCATCGTGCCGGTCGGCGGTACCCCGACGTACGACCCCACGACCCTCGATGGCACGCTCGACCGGATCCCGGCGGCCGTCCGGCAGTTTGTCGACCAGGGTCAGATCGCGTACTCGTGGCAGACGGTCGCGGGCACGCCGAGCCTGGTGATCGGTGGCCGCGTCAGCGGCACCGGGCCGGAGATCTACCTCATCCACAACGTGTCCCCGATCGAGGAGGCGCTCGACCAGCTGCGCCTCGCGCTCGTCGTCGGCGCCCTCATCCTGGCGCTCGTGGCCGTGGTCGCGGCGCGGGTCGTGGCCCGCGGCGTCCTTGCCCCGGTCGACGAGGCGAGCCGCGCCGCCGAGCGGATCGAGGGCGGCGACCTGTCCGCTCGTGTCGCGGTGACCTCGACCGACGAGTTCGGTCAATGGGCGGATCGATTCAACCGGATGGCCGACTCGCTCGAGGAGACGATCCACCGGCTCGAGGCCGCCCAGACCCAGAACCGACGGTTCGTGGCCGACGTCGCCCACGAGCTCCGGACGCCGGTCGCGGCCCTCGTCGCGGAGGCCTCGCTCCTCGCCGATCACCTCGGCGCCCTTCCGCCGGAGGCGCGCCGGACCGGCGAGCTGATCGTCCACGACATCGGCCGGTTGCGCCTGTTGGTCGAGGACCTGATGGAGCTGTCGCGGTTCGATGCCGCCGGCGAGGAGGTCCGCCTGCGGCCGATCGACCTCAGCCGGTTGATCCGCGACGTCGCCGCGTCCAGGCTGCGCGACGCGGTCCTCGAGCTGCCCGATGAACGGACGGTCATCGAGACCGACCCGCGCCGGCTGGAGCGGATCCTCGGCAACCTGCTCGACAACGCGCGCGAGCACGCGGCCGGGGCGCTCGTCGTCGTCCGCCTGCGGGTCACGCACGACGAAATCCGGATCGCGGTCCTCGATCGAGGACCCGGTGTGCCACCCGACCGGCTGGGCCGGATCTTCGAGCGGTTCTACATGGCCGATCCGAGTCGCCGCGGCGGAAGCGGCCTGGGCCTGGCGATCGCGGCCGAGCACGCTGCGCTCCTCGACGGCCGGCTCCGGGCCACGAACCGCGAGGGCGGCGGCCTCGAGATCGAGCTCGTCCTGCGCGTGACCCAACCGTTACCCGACGGCGATCCGGTGGCGATCCGGCCGGGCGATGGTGGTGCTCGATGAACCACCACACGGAGGGCTCGATCATGACCCGCAACCGCCCGTTTCCTCTCGTCGCGGTCCTGCTCGCGACCGTCGCGCTCGTCGCCGCCTGCGCCGGCAGCAGCGGGCCGCTCGGCAGCGTCCCGGTGCCGCCCGTCTCGCCCGATCCGTCCGTCGCCCAGGGCAGCCCGGACGTGACGGCGGGTCCGTCGCAGGGGCCGTCCAGTCAGGCGTCCGACGTGCCGACCGGCTCGAGCGACCCGGGCGCCAGCGCCAGCGCGGCTCCGACCGGCAGCACCCTCGTCCGGTCCTACCTCTGGCTCGGCGGCCTGCCGGGCAGCGAGGGCCTCGTCGCCGTCCTGCGCGACGTTCCCGGCACGAAGTCCGTGGCGACAGCGGCGGTCACGGCGCTCCTCGCCGGCCCGACCAGCGGCGAGACTGCCCGCTCGATCACGACCGCGGTTCCTGACGGGTCGCGCCTGCTCCACCTCTCGATCGACGGCAGCGGCGTCGCCACGGTGGACCTGTCAGCGGAGTTCGAATCCGGCGGCGGCAGCGCGTCGGTCATGACCCGGCTCGGCCAGATGGTCTACACCCTGACCCAGTTCCCGACCGTCAAGTCGGTGGTCTTCCAGATCGAGGGCGTGACCCGGACGACGTTCAGCAGCGAGGGCGTCGTGCTCGACAAGCCGGTGACCCGCGCCGATTACGTCTCGCTCCTGCCCGACATCTGGGTCGACCGGCCGGCGTTCAATGCCGCGATCGGCAATCCGGCCCACGTGACCGGCAACGCCGACGTCTTTGAGGCGACGTTCCGGATCTCGCTCCTCGACGCGACGGGGACGGCCATCGCGGACGTCCAGGTCATGGCCAGCTGCGGGAGCGGCTGCCGGGGCACCTTCGACGCGACGATCCCGTACACGGTCGGCAAAGCCCAGTACGGCACCCTGCGGGTCTACAACTCGTCGGCCAAGGACGGGACGCCCCAGTCGATCCGCGACTATCGGGTCTGGCTGACGCCCCCGGGCTGACCTCGGTCACCTCTGCACATTCGACGCCCCGGGCATCGCCCGGGGCGTCGCGCTGTCGCGGGCGGCGCGGTGGCGCGGCGGACCCGACCGTGTGCGATCCTCGCCTCGATGGATTGGATCGTCGTCGGGTTGGTCGGGCTGCTCATCGTCTTTCTCGGGGTCGCGATCGTGGTCGCCCTCGATCGGGACCGGGCGCTCATGGCCACCCGGACTGCCCTGGCCAGGGACAGCGGGGGCCTCCGTCCGCCCGGCGCGGATGGCCCCGACCAACGCCCGGCACGGACTGCCCGCCCGGTCGACTCCAGCGCCGACATTCCGAGCCTCGTCCGTCAGCTGCGCGATCGGCTCGACGCCTCCGAACTCGAGCTCGACCAGCAGGTTCGAAACGCGTCCTACCTGGCCGACCTGATGGGTGTCGGGATCGTCCGCCTCGACGACGCAGGCACGGTCGAGCTCGCCAACGCCGCGGCGCACATCCTGCTTCGCCGGGCACCGGGCTCGCTCCGCGGTCGGACCGCGCTCGAGACCTTCCTCGACAGCCGGGTCGAGGAGCTGATCGCGACCGCCCGAGCCGGCGGCGGTGCGTCCGGGGAGTTCCGGCTGAGCGGGGCCGACGGTCCGACGCTCGTCGTGCGGGCGCGTCAATTTCCCGTCAGCGGCGTCTGGGTGGTCCTCGAGGACGTCTCCGAGCTCCGTCGCCTGCAGCAGATCCGGACCCAGTTCGTCGACAACCTTTCGCACGAGCTGCGAACGCCGCTGTCGACGGTGAGCCTCCTCGCCGAGACGCTCGCTCGCGACGCCGAGGCCGCCGGCGATGGCGTTCCGCCGCGCATGCGCGACCGGATCGGAAAGATCGAGGTCGAGACCGGCCACCTTGTCCAGATGGTGAACGAGCTGCTCGACCTCGCCCGGATCGAGGGCGGCGGCCCGCTGGTCCTGCTCGACCATGTCGATCTCGGGCGGGTCGCCTCCGATGCCTCGGAGCGGCTCCGGCTCTTCGCCGAGCGCCAGGGCCTGCGGCTCGTCGTCGACGTGCCGGCCCAGCTGCCGCGGGTCCGCGGCGACGAGGCACGGCTCGGCCAGGTCGTGGTCAACCTCGTCCACAATGCCCTGAAGTTCGGGCGGCCCGAGGACCGATCGGACGCCGTCGCCGAGGGGTCGGAGGGGACTCCGGACGGAGTCTCCGCGGTGGGGTCGGACCGGGTCGCGAACGAGGTCGGTGACGGCGCCGCGTCCGCCGAGCCGGGCGCGGCCGCGGAGCCCGGCGCGGCTGTCGAGCCGGTCGCGGCGTCCGAGCGCGTCGCAGCCGAGGTCCGGGTCACCGTCAAGGCGGCCGGCGACCAGGTCCTGCTCTCGGTCGAGGATCACGGGGTCGGCATCCCGGCCGCGGACCAGGCGCGGATCTTCGAGCGCTTCTACAAGGTCGATCGAGTGCGCGTCCGGGGCGGTGGCACGGGCCTCGGGCTGGCCATCGCTCGCCACGTCGTCGGGCAGCACGGCGGATCGATCCAGGTCGAGTCGGAGGAAGGTCGAGGCTCGACGTTCATCGTGTCGCTGCCTGTCGCGCAGCCTGTCGGGCCGGCCCGCACCGACATCGGCTGACGAGGTCGGCAGCGCGTCCCGGGTCGGCACGACCGTCGGGTGCGCGGCTGGGCGGACCGCGTCGGGCGGTCGCGCCGACCGCATCGGTGGCTTCCGCGGGCGCTGGGTACGCGTCACACTTCGGATATGGACCGCCTGCATGTCGCGACCCTCAACATCCGCAACCTGGCCGACCGCTGGGAAGAGCGCCTGCCGCTGATCCTCGCCGACATGGCCTCCGTCCAGCCCGATGTCCTCGGGCTCCAGGAGGTCGTCTACGTCCTCCAGCAGGATCGCCTGATTGGGGCGGCCGGCACGGGTCGCTACGAGTCGATCCGGGGCTGGGCGGGTCGTCCGGAGTACGGCAACGCGCTGCTGGTCAGGGAGCCGCTTGTTGCCTCAGAGCCGGAACGACTCGACCTGGGCCTCACCCGGTCGGCGATCCGGGCCGTGCTCGAGCTGTCCGGGGGTGCCGCGGTCCGGGTCGTCGTGACCCACCTCCACCACGTGACGGCCGACGAGGCAGAGCGCGACGAGCAGGCCCGCCTCTTGATCGACTGGCTGGACGACGCGCCGCCGGCCGACGGCACGGTCATCGTCGGCGACTTCAATGCGGAGCCGGTCGAACCGACGTACGCCCGGATGCGGACGGCCGGCTATCGATCGGCCCATCTCGAAGCGAACCACTCCGAGCCCGACATCACCTGGCCGTCGGGGCTGGCGGCACCCGCGATCGACACCGAGGGGCCGCCCGGCTGCCTCGACTACATCTGGGTCCACGGCGCGATCACGGTCGAGTCGTGCCGGCTCGTGTTCGATCGCCCCGCGGTCGGGGATCCCGGGCTGTACCCATCGGATCACTTCGGGCTCGCGGCGCGGCTGGCCATCGGCTGAGGATGGCCGCCGCCGTCGCTGGTTCCGCGGTCGCGCCGCGCCGCGCCCTCCGTCTGGCTCACCGCGGGGACTGGCGGCGCGCGCCCGAGAACACGATTCCTGCGTTCCTGGCCGCGCTAGCGATCCCGGGCTGCGACGGACTCGAGTTCGATGTCCGGGCCGCGCGTGGTGGCGTGGCAGTCTGCTACCACGATGACACGCTCCTTCGCGTGCACGGCGTTGATCGGCGCGTCGACGAATTGACCGCAGACGAGCTCGCGGCGCTTGGCATCCCGACCCTTGAGGCGGTGCTGACTTCGCTTCCGCGCCGCGCGTTCCTGGATGTGGAGCTGAAGGGAGACCCGGGGCGCGGCGCGTTCGAGGCCCTCGTGGCGGGGCGCGGGCCGGGTCTCGAGCGGGCGGTCGTATCGTCGTTCGAGCATGGCGCGCTCGAGCGGATCGCCGGCCTGGCACCGCTCTGGCCGCGCTGGCTCAACGCGCACGACGCCGAGCCGGCCACGATCGCGGCCGCGCTCGAGCTC
>JANMRJ010000821.1:0-1126 GCA_031370985.1 Acidimicrobiales bacterium | reverse complement strand
CAGTCGTCGCCGCCCAGGTGGGTGTTGCCGCTGGTGGCCTTGACCTCGAAGACGCCCTCGCCGATCTCGAGGATGGAGACATCGAACGTGCCGCCGCCGAGGTCGAAGACCACGATGGTCTGCTCGGCGCCCTCCTTGTCGAGCCCATAGGCCAACGCCGCCGCGGTGGGCTCGTTGATGATGCGCATCACGTCGAGCCCGGCGATGGCGCCGGCTTCCTTGGTGGCCTGGCGCTGGGCGTCGTCGAAGTAGGCCGGGACGGTGATGACGGCCTCGGTGACGGTGTCGCCCAGGTAGGCCTCGGCGTCGCGCTTCAGCTTTTGCAGGATGCGGGCGGAGATCTCCTGGCTCTTGTACTTCTTCTTGTCGATGGTGACGGTCCAGTTCGTCCCCATGTGGCGCTTGACCGAACGGATGGTGCGGTCGGGGTTGGTGATGGCCTGACGCTTGGCCACCTCGCCGACGAGCACCTCGCCGGTCTTGGAGAATCCGACGACCGAAGGCGTGGTGCGGCCTCCTTCGGCGTTGGGGATGACAGTCGGCTCACCCGCCTCCAGCACGGAGACGACCGAGTTGGTGGTACCCAGATCGATACCTACGGCCTTGGGCATGGGATCTTCCTCCCGGACAGTGTCCACTGAAAATCAGTGATCGAGACGGATGCTGAGGTTCTCGTTACAACGTAGCGTAGCAAAGTTGAGTGCGTATGTATCAAGTCAGCACGGGGACAGCATTATTCCTGTCTCCGCCGCCGAAGGGCGCCCCGGATTACGCCCCTCCGGATGCTGGCCCGGTTGGCGCCGCGCTGGACGGCCGCTCGGCGGGCGGCAAGGCTGGCGTCGTGACGAACCTGCGGGTCAAGCTCACCTTCCCCGAGCACCTCATCAAGCAGCCACTGATGGGTCGCCTCGTGCGCGAGTTCGACGTCCTCCCCAATATCCGGCGGGCCAACATTGAAGACGATGTCGGCTGGATCGTGTGCGAGCTGGCCGGCGAGCCGGCCGCGGTCGAGAAGGCCTTGGCCTGGCTGGCCGAGGCCGGCGTGGCCGTCGACCGCCTCGGCGATGTCGTCGAGAGCTGAGCTCTCGCCAGGTTGATCGTCGAGAGCTGAGCTCTCGCCATGTTG
>JANMRJ010000421.1:0-6871 GCA_031370985.1 Acidimicrobiales bacterium | reverse complement strand
TCATCGATGGCCAGCAGAGTCGCCTCAAGTCCGACCGACACGGCTTCGGTGACGGCGTCCGCGGTGGGCGTGTACGAGGGACTCCCGAGGTCGAACCCTGTGAACTCAACCCGGTGCTCAGACTGCGGGGCGCCAGGTCGGTTGATAACCGGAGCGGTCGCCGCAGTGGAGAGCATCAGCCAATTCTAGGGTGCACGACGCCACCGGTCTCCCGGTTGACATCCTCACCCCACGGGAGGCCCTGACCCGCCTCGCCGGATGATCGTTCCCAGGCCGCGGCCAGGCCGCGGGAGGCCGCGAATCAGCGGTTTCCAGCGGTAAGTCCCGCCGCCGGCGAAGGGCGCGAAACCGCAGGTCACAGGGCATAACGGCCATCACGGCCACCTATGGACAACCCCCGGGCCACTCCCCCGCCTAAAGGCCGACTCACCGTCACCACTGCCTGTGACCTGCGGTTATGCGTCGGCCGCTCCGGGCTGGTGCACATCTGGTGCACATCGACCCTGTCGGCCGCTGCGCCCGGTAACCCTTGAGGTCGTCACCGATGACGAAATCGGCGGTCGATGCTGGCCGTGCCAGGCGACCATCAGGGGCCCCTTGAGGACCTGTCGACATTCACCGTGGCCCTTTCATCCAACCCCACGGACGGTGCCGTACAGACAAAGGGGGGACGATTGGCGTCATCCCTGAGACTGGGAGTTCACACATGAACAAGCGGATCCGCGTGGCTGTCGCAGCAGCCGCCGTCTTTGGTAGCTTGACGATCGCTCAGGCCGGTCCGGCCTCGGCGGCCCACTGCGTGGAGAACGGCTCGCCGGGCTTCTCCTACTTCGGCCAGGAAGGTCGAACGGAGGCCGGCAACGTCGGGGGCCCGGGCGCAGACGAGTGCCCAAGAAACACCGGCAGCCCCTCGGTCCGGGCCCCCGGGCAGAACAAGTAGGCAGACACAGCCACTTGCCAACGCGTCCTGGGATCCCGTAGTCGTAATCGGTCGGGAGCATCAGGCTTGCATGTGTTCAGGTGAGTCAAAGGTAGCTACCTGAACACCTGATGAGCCCAGCACGCTGTCGATCGCCAACCGGGTCCGGTCTTCGGAGTCCGGCCAGAGATGGGCATAGGTGTCGAGCGTCTCCGTGGCCCCAGAAAAGTGGCCGAGACGAGTCTGAACCACCTTGATCGACGCGCCCGACGCGATAGCACCGAAACATAAAGTGCCGCATTTGTGCGCCCCCGACCCGTTCGGGGAGCCCATGGATCTGGCTCTACCAGGCGTGGACCCGTTCGGGCGCCGGCGTCGCCAATAGCCGCCCTGCCCCAGCGCTCCGCCTCGGAGGCGCCGTAGCGGCCGACGCTGGTTGGGCTGGCGGTAGTGTCCCCAGGCGTGACGCGGGCGTTCTCGCTGGCCCGCCGGGCGCCGACGCTGATCGTTGGCCTTCTCCTCGCCGTCCTGACCTGGCGCGACGCCAACCTGCCGCCGATCGCCGGCCTCGACCCGTCATGGCACGCCGCCCTGCACATGGCCGCACGCCACCGGATGCGGTTCGGCAACTCGATGGTGTTCAGCTTCGGGCCGCTGGGGTTCCTCACCCAGCCCACGCTGTACTACGCCTCCACCGGGCTGCTCAGTGCCGTCTACGTCATCGGCCTGCAGGTAGCACTGTGCGCGGCGCTCGTCAGCGTCCTCCGCCGGAGTATCCCGCTGTCGGCGGCGGCCGCGGTGGCTTTCGTTCTGGCCGGAGCGGCGCGGGAGATGAAGGCGGCCGAGGTCGTCGTTGTCGTGGTGGTGCTGGTCGCCGTCGGCCTGCTCCGAGGCGATCACCCGGCGAGGGTCGAGCGCATCCTGGTGGTCGCCGGCGGCATGGTCGCCGGCACCCATGTGCTGGTCAAGTTCAACACCGGCGTGACCGTCGCTATGGTTGGCGCGGCGACGGCGTGGTTCGTCGGCCGACGGGCGTGGCGATCGGAGGCGGTGTTCCTCGGCTCAGCCGCCGCCTCACTGCTCACCGGCTGGGTGGCCACCGGCAACGCCCTCGGCGACCTCGGGCCCTTCATCGACCACTCCCTGCAGGTTGCCTCGGGGTATTCGGAGACGATGGGCATCGAGCTGCACGAGCGCTGGCCGTTCTATCCCCTTGCCGGGCTGGTGACGGCTGTGGTGGTCACGGCTGCGTGGGTCGCCAGCCGGCCGTGGTCACGCGGGCGGCGGCTCGGACTGGCCATCGTGGGCGCCGTATGGCTGTACGCCGGCCTCAAGCACGGGTTCGTACGCCACGACGAGCACGATGTCGTGTTCTTCGGCGAGGCCCTGCTCGTCGGTACCGCCATCGCGGCCGCGGCGGCCGCGTCGCTGTCCGGGGCCCGCCGGTGGCTGCCCGCGGTGGCCGCGGCCGGAATGCTCCTCGTCTACCTCCTGGCCGCAGCCATCGGGCCGGGCGCGGTGGTGGACCCGCTGGCGTCGCTGCGCCATGCTGGCGGCGACGCCCTCACCTTCGCCTCTGCGGGCCGGCGGGCACGGATCGTCGAATCGTCCCGAGCGGCGCTGCGGCAGTCCTACGGCCTGGAGCCATCGACCCTGGCCTTGCTCGACGGGCACACGGTCCACGTCCGGCCGTGGGAGGCGGCGGCGGCCTGGGCCTACCCGGAAATGCGGTGGCGGCCGGTCCCGGTTTTCCAGGAGTACTCGGCCTACACCGCCGGCCTCGACCGGCTCGACGCCGACTTCCTGGCCGGGCCGTCGGCGCCCGAGCGCATCCTGACCCAAGATGCGTTCATCGACTTCCGTAACCCCGACTGGGAGTCGCCGGCGGCCGAACTGGCCCTCCTGTGCCACTACCGGGAGCTCGGCAGCCAGCCCGGCTGGCAGGTGCTGGGGCGGGTAGGAGACCGCTGCGGACCCGAGGAGTCCCTCGGTGCAGTGGAGGCCGGCGTCGGCGAGACGGTCGCCGTCCCCGACACCAGCGGGCGCAACATCATCGTGATAGCCAGGATCCGAGGGCTTACCGCCTCACCCCTGTACCGCCTGCGCTCCACCCTCCTGCGCATCCCGGCCGTCCATGTTGCCCTCGACGGGGACCGCCGTTTCCGCCTCGTGCCGGGCACAGCTGCCGAGGGCCTCGTCGTCCGGGCGCCCAGTGGCGTCCTTGGCTTCGCTGAGCCGTTCGCGCCCGGCTCCGCCACATCACTTGCGGTCGAGCACCACCGCGGTTTCGGGCTGGGTGCGCAACTCACGATCGAGTTCGTGGCCGTGCCCGTGCTGAACTGACTGAGGCTCCGACCGGTCACCAGCCCGGCGGCACGGGCGGCGCCGGAAGGCGTCGTCGATCGGCATCTCCACGCCGCTCCGCCGGCACCCGTTGTACTTCTCGGCTGAATGGTTGCGGACCGGGTAGTCGTAGCGGCGCCTGCCTCAGCCCCAGGGGCTATGGCGGTGCCGAAGGTGACGCCGCCGGTGAAGACCGCTCCGACACGCACGGGTCGGCAGGATGTACGCGGTCATGAGGCCGCCCGCGAGCAGCACGGCCGCTAAGATCAACAACTTCCGCCCGCTCCCATCACAGCAGCACCGACGCCATACACGCCAGGAAGGCGAGCCAGGCCACCATGATCGTGCCGGCGAGCACCACGACGAACGCGTCGACTCGCCGGTCCGACGCCTGACGGTTCACACTCGGCTGCATCGAACCTCGCTCCCGGCCGCCGGTGGGGTAGAGAAAGGCGGCCGCCTGAACGAATACTACATCGGCCTGACTGATCCCACCGAACCGGTCAAGGTGTGCCGAGCGACCGGCGCCCGACCGGGCGGTTGCGTGGGTACCGGCCGGACGACGAGCGCCGGCGTGGGCCGGGTGACCGGTTCGGGGCCGGCGAGCAGCGTTTGGTCGTGGTGGCGGAGCTCGATGGGCTCGCCGGCCACCACCGTGTAGGTAGCCTCGGCGTGGGTGGCGGCGACCCGGATGCAGCGGCCGCGATAGCGGAGGTGAAAGACCAACCGGGTGATGTCCGACGGCAGGCGGGGGGCGAACGACAGGGTGTCGCCCCGGGCCCGGAAGCCTCCAAAGCCGGCGACGAGCGCCGACCACCCGCCGGCCAAGGCAGCCAGGTGCAGGCCGCCGCCCGTGTTCTGGTGGATGTCCTTCAGGTCGACCAGGACGGACTCGGCGAGGTAGTCGTACGCCAGCTCGAGGTGGCCGAGCTCAGCAGCCAGGACGGCCTGAGTGGCCGCCGACAGCGAGGAGTCCCGCACGGTGATGCCCTCGTAGTACGCGAAGTTGCGGGTCTTCTGCTTGTCGGTGAACGCGTCCGGCCGCATGTGCATGGCCAGCACGAGGTCCGACTGCTTCACCACCTGCTTGCGGTAGATGTCGAAGTAGGGGAAATGCAGGAACAGCGGGTACTGGTCGGGGCGGACCGAGCCGAAGTCCCAGATGTCGTGGCCGGTGAAGCCCTCGGACTGGGGGTGCACCCCGAGTGCCGCGTCGTAGGGCACGTACATGGCGGCGGCGGCCGACCGCCAAGCGTGGATCTCGCCGGCATCGACGCCAAGCGCCTCGGCCTCGACCGGGTGGCGCTCGGCGGCGGACGCCGCGGCGCTGAAGTTCTGCTGCGCCATCAGGTTCGTGTAGACGTTGTCGTCGGCGATCGCGCTGTACTCGTCAGGCCCGGTGACGCCCGGGATGTGGAAGTCGCCGTCGCGGTCGTGGTGGCCGAGGGACTGCCACAGGCGGGCCGTCTCCACCAGGATCTCCTGGCCGATGTCGCGCTCGAAGTCGTCGTCGCCGGTGGCATCGACGTAGCGGACCACCGCGTCGGCGATGTCGGCGTTGACGTGGAAAGCCGCCGTCCCCGCCGGCCAGTACGCCGAGCACTCCTCGCCGGCGATCGTCCGCCACGGGAACGCCGCCCCCCGGAAACCGAGCGTCTCGGCCCGCTGGCGGGCGGCGGGAAGGGTGCTGTGGCGCCAGCGGAGAGCGTCGGCGGCGGCGACCGGGAACGTGTAGGTCAGCGCAGGGAGGACGAACGACTCGCTGTCCCAGAAGGCGTGGCCGTCGTAGCCCGACCCGGTGAGCCCCTTGGCCGGGATGGCCCGCCCCTCGGCTCGGGCGCCGGCCTGGAGGATGTGGAAGAGAGCGAAGCGGGCCGCCTGCTCGATCTCCGGGTCACCGTCCACCTCCACCGATGCCTGGTCCCAGAACGCGTCGAGGTAGGCGCGCTGTTCGGCTAGCAAGCCGTCGAAACCGGTCTGGCGGGCCGCGGTCAGGGCGGCGGCGACCTGGTCGAGGAGGGCCTGGCGGGAGCGCAGGCTCGACCAGCCGTAGGCCAGGAACTTCACGATGCGCAGGCGCTGGCCCGGCTCCAGCACGGTGGTCACCGTCACCCGGCCGATGTCGGGGCCGGAATCGGCGGTGACCTCGGTGAGCCGCGGTCCGTCGACCTCGTGAACCATCGCCGCGGCCATGCGCAGGCCGCTCACCGCGGTGCAATGGGCCAGACCGACGCCCGTCCGGCCGCTGGTACCGTGGTGCTCGGACACCAGCGGCGACGACAGGGCGGCGGCGACCCGGGGATCACGGCCCGGCATCGGCAAGGGTTCGTTGGCCACCAGCTCGGACTGAACCACGACCCGAGCTCGGCCTCCGACCGCCTCCACCTCGTAGGCGATGGCGGCGACGGCCCGCTGGGTGAACGACACCAACCTACTTGACCGGACCCGCACGGCCTGGCCCGCCGGCGACACCCACCGGGCGTCGCGGGTGAGTGTCCCGGCGCGGAGGTCGAGCACCCGCTCGTGGGACTCGAGTCGCCCGTAGCGGATGTCGAACGGCTCGTCGTCGACCAAGAGGCGCAGCAGCTTCCCGTTGGTCACGTTGATCATCGTCTGCCCCGACTCCGGGTAGCCATATCCCGCCTCTGCATACGGCAGGGGGCGGATCTCGTGCAGCCCGTTCAGGTAGGTGCCCGGCAGCCCGTAGGGCTCGCCCTCGTCGAGGTTGCCCCGCAGGCCGAGGTGGCCGTTGGCCAGGGCGAAGACCGACTCCGACTGGGCGAGCACGTCGAGGTCGAGCGTGGTCTCCCGCACGCACCACGTCTCGAGGGAGAAGCAGGGGTGCACGATCACAGGCTTAGGAGGGCCACCGTCGCATCGCCGTACCGTAGACCGTGGCCTCGTTCACACGCCCGGTTCACAGAGTGTTCACAAATCTGACTTTGTTCTGCAACCCCGATGAGGCTCACTAGTAGCGTCAGAGATCCGGGCCGGCCGAATGCAGGCCCCGACCCGCCAACCCGAGGAGTTGCGTGGCCTACAAAGCTGAGTACATCTGGATCGACGGCACCGAGCCGACGGCCAAGCTGCGCTCGAAGACCAGGATCATGGCCGACGGGGCCGAGCTGCCGATCTGGGGCTTCGACGGCTCGTCGACCAACCAGGCGCCCGGCAGTGCGTCCGACTGCGTCCTGGACCCCGTGTTCACCTGTCCCGACCCGGTCCGCGGCGGCAGCGACGTGCTGGTCCTCTGCGAAGTCCTGCTGACCGACATGACGCCCCACCCGACGAACACCCGCGCCGCGCTGCGGGCGACCGCCGAGAAGTACGCGGCCCAGGAGCCGTGGTTCGGCATCGAGCAGGAGTACACCTTCTTCGAGGGCAGCCGGCCGCTCGGCTTCCCGCCAAAGGGCTTCCCGGCCCCCCAGGGTGGCTACTACTGCGGCGTCGGCTCTGATGAGATCTTCGGCCGGCCCATCGTCGAGAAGCACATGCAGGCCTGCCTTGATGCCGGCCTGCTCATCTCGGGTATCAACGCCGAAGTCATGCCCGGGCAGTGGGAGTTCCAGGTCGGCCCGGTGAACGCGCCGGACATCGGTGACCAGCTGT
>JANMRJ010000413.1:0-6970 GCA_031370985.1 Acidimicrobiales bacterium | reverse complement strand
GCCGCGGGGATAGGCGCGAGCGAGCCGGCGCAGGAAGGCGAGGAAGTCGGCCCCGGTGTGACGGGCGCGGGTCTCGTGGGTCACGGCGCCCGTGCCGACCTCGAGCGCGGCGAACAGGCTGAGCGTCCCGCTGCGCTTGTAATCGTGAGTGTGGCGCTCGACCTGGCCGGGCCGCAGCGGGAGCATCGGCTGGGTCCGATCGAGGGCCTGGATCTGGGTCTTCTCGTCGACCGACAGGACGATCGCGCGGTCGGGCGGGGCGAGATATAGGCCGACCACGTCGCGGACCTTCGCCTCGAGCTGCGGGTCGGTGGAGAACTTGAACGTCTCCCGTCGCCACGGCTGCACGTGGTAGCGACGCCAGGCCCGGGCGACCGTCGCGTCTCCGAGGTCGAGCTGGCGCGCCAGGAGTCGGGTCGACCAGTGCGTCACCCCGAGGCGCTCCGGCGGGGGGTCCAGCGTGGCGGCGATGATCGCCGCGTCGTCGACCTGCTTCGGTCGGCCGCTGCGAGGCTCGTCCTCGAGCCCGGCGAGGCCGTGCTCGACGAACCGGTCGCGCCACTTGATGACCGTGGGCCGCGACACCCCGAACCTCCGGGCGGTCTCCGAGGTCCCGGCGCCGTCGGCACAGGCGAGCACGATCGCCGCCCGCTCGGCATGACCCGCGGACACGGTCCTGGCCCTGGTCCAACCGGTCAGCGTCATGCGGTCCGTGTGTCGGCCGATTGTCGGCCTCGGAGTCAATCGCCGCTCGGTTCCGGACAGTTGAAGGAGACTGACGCTCCGGGACGCGTCACGGCGTCCGATGGCCAAGCTGGAGATCTTGCAGGTCAAGGGCACCATCGGGTCGACCTGCGATCGACTGCCTGCCACGATCCGTTTGGGTCGCCCCCGGCACCGACCACCGCCCAGTCATGCGCAGGGCGTGCCGGGCGGCCTGGCGATCGTGACCTTCGGCACAAGCGGCGGAGCAATGCGCAGGGCGATGTTTGACGACGCCGACCTGCGACCTCAGGTAGACTCGTCCCGCCAGCGGTCGGCCCGAAGATGACCATGAACACCGAACCCATCGACCGCCGATCAGTCCCGTCGTGGGCCATCCTTCTCGTGGCTGCGCTGGCGCTCGGCGTCGCGGCCGCCGCGCTGACGGCGTTCATCGTCCGGCCCACCCTGCCCTCGCCGGGCTCGATGATGTCGGGCGGTCAGCCGGGCATGATGGGTGGCGCCGGGATGATGGGCCGCGGCGCCGCCGGCACGAACGGCGTGCAACCGGGCGACACGGGCTTCGTACCCGGAACCGTCGCCGCCCCGCGGGTCGTCCGCATCGCAGCTGGCCCGGGTTATACGTTCACGCCGTCGTCCGTCGCGGTCGCTCGCGGCGAGACGGTCACCTTCGTCGTCACGGCCATGGGTCCGGCGGTGCACGAGTTCATGGTCGGTCCTGCCGACGCGGTCGCCGCCGATACGCCCGGAACCCCCGAGCTTACCGACATCGGAATGACGCAGTCGAAGTCGCTCACCTACACCTTTGACGGCAGCGGGCCGTTCGCCTTTGCCTGCCATGCGGAGGGCCACTACCAGGCCGGCATGCACGGGACGATCACCGTCGCCAGCTGACCGACGAAGGGGCGATAGGACGGGAAACTCACTCGTCAGTACTGGCCTGGCGGAATCCGCGAGTCGAGACCGCCGCCTGTGCCCCGCGAACCCCGGCGTGACACAGAGCTCGATCATTGGTCCCTCCGTCTGGCGTCCGGTTCAGTCGCCTCGTCGCCTCCCATTCAGCCTTCTCCGAATGGCTCGGTCGGGCGAATCGTAATCAGTGAGACCAGGGCGTTTGCGGCTTTGCCTGGATCTCGCCGTCGACTTCGATCATGTCGACGCGCTCGTCGTAGAAGCAGATCAGGTTTTCGATCTTCGGACATTCAGGAATGGGGAATGGATAGCTCCAGGCGATGTCCCGAGCGGATCGGTCGCCGAGAGCGAGGTCATAGTGGACCGTCCGACCCTTGTATGGGCAGTTGGTGACCGTCTCGGACTGGTTGAGGAGGTCCATCCGGGCGTCCATCCGAGGCAGGTAAAAGCGCGTCGGAAGTCCTGTCTCGAACAGGAGCCGAGGCCGGTTCGAGTCGGCGACCACCTCGCCGCCGGCGACCACGCGGACGTGTCGTGAGCTGTTGAGCACATCCACTCGGTGGTGCACGTCACGCGGATGGACGAAGACCTCGTCGTCCTCCTCGTACCAGTGATCGAGGCGGTCCCAGTAGAACGCAAGATGCTCCCCGAGCTCGGGCGCTCGAGGGGGCGGCGCTTCGAACCGCCACGCCGCGTCCTCGATGAACCGGTCACCCACGCGCAGGTGGTAGAAGGAGCGCTCACCCAGGGCAGAGTGGGACTCCCTCCGATCGGATCGTTCGAGCAGATCCGCGCGGACATCACCGCGCGGGAAGTAGTAGACGGGCAGGCCCATCTTAACGGTAAGAACCTGCTTCGAGTCGGCTACGGCGACCCCGCCGACGACTGCCCTGACCCACCGAGCAGTCGGCTCGACCTGGATCTCGACGCCCGATTTCGCCTGTTCACTCAGCCCGATGAGTTGATCTTCGAGCGGCTTCTGAGCAACCACTGTGACCCTCCGCAGGAGCGATGTCCACCATACGTCCGAACCATCCTTCTCGCACCAAGGCGGCGAACAAGAGGGGCTCCGCGATCGGGCGGGGGCGATCGCTTCTTGCCTCCGAGTAGCCGGTCGATCGAATCGGCGTATCAGCCGATTCTCCGGGCCCGTACAGCGATGGCCCCGAGAATCCCGATCGCGACCAGGATCCCCACAGCGACGAGCGGGAGCCGGTCGGAGGCGGGCGTCGTGTCCGACGCTGCCGATGACGGCGTCGCCAAGGCCTGCGCTGCGAGACTCGCGATGGATCCGGGAGATACGGCAGCGACCGGCTCCGGAGACTGACTCGACGTCGAGCTGGTGGGCAGCGCCTCCGTCGGGTTCGGCGCAGGGGTCGGGGCAGTCGGCACGGCCGTGAGTCGCGGTGTCGGGGGCTGAGTTGGCCTTGGGGTTGGTCGAGCGGTCGGGCGGGGCGTCGGCCTCGGGGTCGGTCCAGGCGTCGGCCTCGGGGTCGGTCCAGGCGTCGGGGAAGCGGCGACGACCGTGACCGTGCCCTTCATCTGCTCAGGGTGAATCTGGCAGAAATATGGGTACGTGCCTGCAGTCGTGAACTTGTGCGAATAGTGACCGCCAGGGTAGATCAGGCCAGAGGTGAACTTCCCGTCCGCGCTTCCCGCACTCGTCCCAGACGTCACCGTGTGGGGGTCCCCCGTGACGCTGGACATCGCCCATGTGACCGTGTCACCGATATGAACGGTTGTCGTGGCGGGCTTGAACGCGAAATTGACGGCCGCCACGCGAACAGTCGCGGCAGAGGCGCTGGCCCCGCCGAAGATCGCAAGCAGTAGGCTGGCAAGCGCGACGATCCCACATTGCCACGCTCCACGCGACACTGTTGCCTCCCGAGACTGCTCGTAGCCGTGGATACGCCGATCCGCATCGCCTTGGATGTCCAGAACCGCCCGAACCAATTCGGCGTAACCCAAGAGATACGGACCCGGGTCCGACGTGAAAGATCGCCCGGGTCTTCACGGAGGAGGAAGCAATGCGCGCGCGTTTGAGCCTCATCGCCGCCATCGTCGCCCTCGCGGCGCCGGCGGCGGCCCTCGCTGCTGACCCGCCGCAGCCCGCGTTCGGCGGTCCGCTCACCGGTGCCCAGGAGGTGCCCGCCGTCGTGACAGCCGCGACCGGGGAGGGGACCGCGGTCATCAGTCCCGACGGATCCACGATCACCTACATCGTCACCTACAGCGGCCTGTCCGGCGCCGCCGCGGCAGCCCACATCCACACTGGGGCGGCCGGTGTTGCCGGCGGCGTCATCTTGCCGCTCACCGTCAGCGCGAGCCCGATGGTCGGCACCTTGACCGCGGCGAACTTCACGCCATCAGGTGCGATCACCACGTTCGCTCAGGCGGTGGCTGCGCTCAAGGCCGGGAATACCTATTTCAATATCCACACGGCAGCCAACCCAGGCGGCGAGATCCGCGGCCAGATCGTCGCAAAGGGCAACGCTCACTTCGCCTCTCTGGCCGGCTTCCAGGAGGTGCCAGCCGTCGCAACGTCGGCGACCGGCAATGGCTGGGTCCTCGTGAGCACCGACGGTTCAACCCTGACGTATTACGTCGCCTACAGCGGCTTGTCCGGCGCTGCGGCCGCGGCTCACATCCATACTGGCGCGGTGGGTGTGGCCGGTGGGGTCATTCTCCCGCTCACCGTCAGCGCCAGTCCGATGGTCGGGACCTTGACGGCTGCCGACTTCGCCCCATCCGGCGCGATCACGACGTTCGCCCAGGCGGTGGCCGCGATCCAGGCCGGGAACACGTACTTCAACATCCATACAGCGGCCAACCCGGGCGGGGAGATCCGCGGTCAGATCGGTGTGACGGTGGCCGCCCCTGCCCCAACACCGACGCCGCGGCCGACTGCCGGAGCGACCGTCCCACCAACCGACACGCTACCAGCGGAGCCGGCCTCGAGTGATGGCTCGGGCATTCCGGCCATCGTGGCGATCGTGGCGTTGCTGACGTTCGTGTTGGTGGCCAGCGCCCCGTTCGCCAGACGACGCCGGCGGTAATACCCACCGAATTCGGGTCCGGGCGGACGGCAAGTCGGCTGTCCGCCCGCCCCGAATGGTCAGGTCGTGCGTCGAACGAGTCCACGGATCCCCGCGAGACTGGCGATTCAATCGTTCAGATGATCGGCTCGTGGCCCGCGGGCGGTTCGAGCGGTTATTCGACCGGACCCTCGACGTCGTCGTAGACCCGGGCCTCGGCGATCTTCCCGGTCCGACCCCGCTCGTAGACCGCGATGCCCGCCTGATGGGGCAGGTCGACGCCGCCCCATCGAACCGCGTTGAACTCCAGGGCGCAGCGCACGCCATCATCGGTGACCGTGCAATGGTCGAGGATGATGCCCCCGCCGGCACTGAAGAAACGCGTGTAGAACTCCATAAGGGCGGTCGTGCCGCACACCTGAAACTGCGCCCCGGACGGCTCGCGGAAGCAGCCGTCAGCCTCGAAGGTCGCGACGCAGCCTGCCGCGTCGCCAGCCGCGAGCGCCGCCTGATACGCGCCAACGATGTCCGTTTCGTGGGCCGACGGGTCGCGTTCGAGCAGGGGCGGCCTGACGACGTGATGGCCGAGGAGCGGCCATTGGCTGTGATAGATGCGGATCCAGACGCTTCTCGTTTCCAAGCTCGGCTCGACGACGACGCCGATCGGCAGGGTGAACGTCCGGCTACCATCGGTAAGGTCGACGTCGAATTCGCCGACGACTCGCGAGGCGTCTTCAGTCGAGGCAATCAGCCGACCCTCGGCATTCCGGGCGGTGAGCCAATCGCGACTCTGCTCGCAGTACGCCTCGAGTGCCACCGGGCCATCGACTCGACCAGCCCGCGGATCGTCGATCCGAACACCGTCCGGGAATGCGTCGAGCAGCTTCTCAGGGTCCCCGCCGAGGAGTGCCGCTCGTGCGGCCTCCAGGGAGTCGACCGGCAGGATGCCCTTCAACTGGGTCGACCGGTAGATGACTTGTCCAAATTCGGTGAGCCAGGCCACAGCAGTCCTCCTTCGGACCAATTTCTCAGGCGTAGGTTCGTTCGATGTGGGCCGGTCCGAAGTTAGCTTTGTACTCGCGCGTTTCGATGAGCGAGAACGCGCCGCCAGTGTCCGAGCTTTCGGCCTGCACGAGGACATCGAACCCGCCGAAGTCGATCGACCTGGCCTCTGCCGGAAGCAAGACGAGACCGCCGCCTGTGACCTGACTCACCGTGTGGCCTACTCCCCCGATCTTCCCCTTAGCTTATGAAACCCACCGATTTCACGTGCCCCCGTCGATGGACGGACGGATGGTTGTGGACGAGTCCCTACCTCATCACCCCGACCAATCGATCCGCTGGCGACGCCGTCCGATGCCGCGCGACAAGGTCGGCCTCCGACAGGCTCACGTAGCGCCTCACCATGTCGAGCGTGGCGTGGCCGAGGATCTGCTGGAGGCTGAACACGTCGCCGCCGTTGACGAGGTAGCCCCGAGCGAACGTGTGGCGGAACGTATGCGGGCTACAGCGCGTGCCGACACCCGCCCGCCGCCCGAGCCGGGCGATGGCTTGCTGGGTGCCGCGCTGGCTCAGCGCACCTTGCCTGCCCGTGAATAGCGGGTCGCCCACGGTGGCCCGCGCCCGGGTCCCGAGATAGCGGACGAGCGCCCGCCGGGCGGTTGTTCCCAGTGGCACGATCCGTTCCCTCGCGCCCTTTCCGAGAACGTGGAGCGTCCCGTCCGGGCGCACGTCGCCGACACGGAGGGACACGAGCTCGGAAAGTCGGAGTCCGGTGTCGAAGAGGAGCAGGACAAGCGCCCGCTCGCGCTCGTCCGCCAGAGCCAGCAGACTGCGAAGCTCCGCGTCACTGAACGGCGCGATGAGCCGGCGCGGGACATGCGGGCGGCGGAGGGCCCGAAAGCCCGGCGCCACGGCCAGCTCCTCCGCAACGCACCAGTTGCCGAAGGCCTTCAACCCGCGGACGTAGCCGGCGATTGACTCGGGCGCGAGCGAGCTCCGGAGCTCGAGCAGCCAGGCCCGCAGTTCAGCCGCGCTGATCCCGTCGACGGGCCGCGGGTCTCCGAACCGGCGGACCGCCCGGATGAGGATCATCCGGTACCACTCGACGGTCCGCGGCGAGGCGCCCTCGGCCGCCTTGGCGGCGCAGAAGAAGTCGGTTGCGGCCCCGATTCCGATCGCTAGAACGCTCCCAGAATCAAGGGCATTCCCCGACACGCCAAAAGAGTCAGGCGCACAAGTTGGGGTAGAGTCAGGCGCACTTCGCATCTCCGAGCCTCCTTGGAGATGCCGTCCGTCAC
>JANMRJ010000397.1:0-2223 GCA_031370985.1 Acidimicrobiales bacterium | reverse complement strand
CCACCACACCCGGGTCGAAGACCCGCATCAGCACACCGATCGACACCAGATCCGACAACCGACGGTCCGACTCAGGCTTCTTCCATCCAGAACGAGGCATGCCCCAAACTACACGCCTGTAACCTTAAGTAAACGGTATTGCCGCTAGCGAGCTTCCCAAGCTGAGAACGCGAGTTCGATTCTCGTCGCCCGCTCTCCACATCGGTGCAGGTCAACGCCGGTTTCCGACTTCTGTGGCGCCCCTCCGGTTCGGCCCCGATGTGGCCGTGGGCCACAAGCGGGCCACAACGAATCGGCCGTTCGGCGGCATCAGCCAGCTTCACGGACGCGGCCGCCGTCGGTGGCGGTCGGTCGTCGAGCAGGCCTTGGGCTCGTGGGGCCGTACAATCGAGGACGTGAGCGCAACTGATCCAGTCGTCGGGAAGGACCTCGTCGTGGCCGACGACGGGAGCATCCCGGCCGATCAGATTGCTCGTCTCGGCCTTCGGCCTGGCGCACACCTACGGGTGATCGAGAGCGATCCCTCCGCTGGTGAGCCGAGCAGCCTCGCTGGATCGCTTCCCGACTTTCCCGATATCGGCTGGGGAGCGTTTGAGCGGGCCAGCACCCTGGCGCGGAGCGACCTCAGCGCTACGTGAGGGTCGTCGCCGACTCCCACGCCATCGTCTGGTACGTCCAGGGCTCGTCCCGGCTCTCCGAAGCCGCAAGTGCGGCGCTGGCAGAGTCGGAACGGACCGAAGGCATCGTCGTGTCGGCCGCCACGCTCGTCGACAGCCGACGACCTCAGCCGGCTGCGGGCGAAGCTCGACGCATCGGTCAACGTCGACATCCACATGATCGATGCTGCTGTAGCTGACGCCTTCACGCTGATCCCCCGCACGGTTCTCACCGATCCATGGGACCGGTTCATCGTGGCGACGGCCAAGGCGCTGGCACTGCCGTTGGTGACCCGCGACGGCGCCATCCGAGAGTCCAATCTGGTCGAGACCGTCTGGTAGCAGCGGCGGTCGTCAGCCGTCCGTGGCGGTCGGCCGGAGCGGCGTCACCGTGGCCGGAGGTCGGGCGATCAACTCGCCCAGCGCGTTCGCGATGGCAACGTCGCGGTCTTTGGTGGCGTGCTGGTAGCGCAGAGCGGCTTGGGGAGAGACATGGCCCATCCGGTGCATCAGCTCGCGCGTGCTCGCCCCTGACGCGGCGGTGAGGGTGTTGGCCACGTGTCGCAAGTCGTGGAAATGCAAGTGAGGAAGGCCGACGGCCGTTCGGGCCTTCGCCCATTTCGACTGCCACACGGCGTCGCGGAGGGGGCCGCCCCTTCCGCCCGTGAAGACCAAGGCGTCGGGGCTGGCCAGGGTGTACGTGTCCAGATGGGCCGCGATCTCGGAGACCAGCGGGCCAGGCAGAGCCACCGTCCGGCGCCCGGCGTCGGTCTTGGGTGGACCGACGATGAGCGTGCCGTCTCGTAGCTGCTGGCGCTGTTCGCTCACTTTGACCGTGCGATGGAGCAGGTCGAGCCGGCTCCGGGTGAGCCCAAACAGCTCTCCCCGGCGCAAGCCGGTGAAGGCGGCCATGAGAACGAGTGCCCGGTAGCGGGGCTCCACTGCGTCGGCCAGTGCCCAGACCCGGTCGACGGTGATCACTTCGCGCTCGGGCGAACGCTCGATGCCGGCGCCGGCGATGACGCAGGGGTTCTTCACGATGAGCTCGTCGGCCGTCGCCGTGGCGAGGATGGTGTGCAGCAACCGGTAGGACTTGGCCACCGTCGAGGGTCCAGGCTTGCCGGCCTTGAGCAACCCGGAGTACCAGCGCCGCACGAACAGCGGGCGAGAGCTTCCGCAACTCCACGCGGCCGAGTGCGGGCAGAACGTGGAGGCGCAGCAGCCCCTCGTACAGCTCCCGAGTTCTCGGCCTCAGCTTGGGCCGCTCCGCCAGCCCGGTCCACGCGTAGTCAGCCACCGTGCGTCGGCCTCGATCCGGGTCGACCCAGGCGCCTCTGGTCTGATCGGCTACCGCCAGAGCCGCCGCTCGGTCGGCGTCAGCCTTCGTCCCGAAGGTCCCAAGCGCCACCATCTGGGCACTCAACGGGTCGCGCACCCGGGCCCGCCGGCCGGCCAGGTAGTCGACCGCAGCGGCACGCAGGTCGACGCTCATCGGGCCACCTCGATCGGCCACGGCCGGGCCAGCACGGCCAAGGCAGATACGTCGGACTTCGCATAGACGGCCGTG
>JANMRJ010000360.1:0-5634 GCA_031370985.1 Acidimicrobiales bacterium | reverse complement strand
CCCCGGACGCGACGCGGTACAAGGTCAGGTTGTGCGTCGCGGTCTGACCGGTCTTGACCGTCGAGCCGTAGTCCGTGAAGATCTCGGTATTGGTGTTCGTCGTCTGTGAGAGACGGAACAGGCCGGGAGGCCGGAACCCGTTGTCGGTATCCTCGTCCCACTCGTAGCCGAGCGTCCCCAGCCCCGAACCCAACGTGAGCGACTGGCCGGTGGTCAGCGCCGCCACGGCCGTGTTCCGCCACATGCGCAAGTTGGAGTAGGCCGCGGGCACCTTGATGTCGGTCGTACCCGAGTTGGCGATAAACAGCTGTCCAGTGAGGGCGTTCGACGGATTGCCTCCGTCGCCGGGAGGACTGAACCGCGGGTCAAGCCATGTACCGGTCCAATTCGGGTACTGGGGGTCCTGCGGCGTGTTGAAGTGCGTGTCCTTGTACGACACCAGGGTCCGGCCCGGGGTATTCGACCCGTCGGCGCTCGCCTCGAACCGTGTCTTCCAGAACATCTCGTTCCCGGAGAAGAAGGCCAGGCTGACGCCGGCATCACGCGCCGCGGTCACCTTCGTTCGTTGAGGGCCGCTCCAGTACTCATCGTGGCCACTGGAGATGAACATCTTGTGGTTGATGAGGTTGGCCGTCCCAGTGTCGACATCGAAGCCGGACACATAGCTGACATCGTAGCCGTTCTGCTCCAGGAACTGGATCATCGGCATCTCGGCATAGTTCAGCCAGCTCCGACCAAAGTCATCGACTGCGCTCTTAAAGGGCCTGTTGTAGGAGACCTTGTAGGCTGCCTTGTACGCGGCCGGGCTCCCCGGCGGGCAAGCCACCGTGCAAGTGTAAAGACTGTTGCCACCGTAGGAGTTGTAGGCCTGCCAGGTCGAGTCGGAGGTCTGCACCACGATGTCGGAGCGGCTGGCATCATTGCGGACGACGAAGGGCGTGGTCGACCCTGCGCTGTTGTCGTTCCGCACGAAGTGGGCGAGGTACACCCCCGAGACGGCGGTGGCGGGCACGGCCCAGGACGCTGACACGCCCCAGTTGCCGCAGTCGATAAGCCCAGATGTGGAGTTGGTCTGACAGGCGGGCTGGGTTTGCGGGAAAGCGGCGCTGGGCGTGAGGCCGGCGGCAACCTTGCGGGCTCCATTGCCCTGGTAGTAGCCAAGACGAAGGATGTCGATCTTGTACGCCGACGAGGTCGAGGAGACCTTGAAACTGACCGTCTGACCCACGTTGACGCTCATGGTGGTGGCGAAGCCCTGGATGGTTGCGTCGCCGACGCCGGTCACCTTCCAGTCGCTCGGCGGGGTCCCGGTAAGGGTGTTCTCACACGCGATAACACTCGTGACAGGAGGCCCGCACGGCCCCGCGGCCAGCGCCGGCCCTCCGGTCGCGACCACGAGAAGATTGGCGCACAACATGAACGCGAGCAGGAGAGCCGGCCGACGGCGTCCCACTTTTCGCGCGAAGCTCCCCAGCCTCGGCCTCATCGAAACCACCTGCTCCCTAGCCTAGTGTTATGTGTAAAGCACGCATATCTCGTACTGGCGCGCGTATCGCGCCCCAGGACGATCGCCCACCCGCATGCTAGCTCGGTAGGGCCGAAGGTCCCATCACGACGACGCCGGCCCCGACCTGCGCGACCGCCGGCAATAGTCGCAGCGAACGGCGTCGCGGGCTCGCGCACCCCGCGACGGCGGCCCTGGTCAGAAGTGACATGGCGAACGGGATGTCATGGACGATGTACCGCGAGAAAAGCCGCCGTGGCTCGCGGGACAGCCGGTGCATCCACTCGAGCCCGCGATCCTGCATCCACTGGGGCGACCGCATGATCTCGCCGCCGACGAAGCTGAGGCTGATGCCGATGCCCAGGAACCACGTCGAAGGAAATCGCTGGCGAAGACCGGCTATAAGCCGCTCCTGCTTCGGGAAGCCAAAACCGCAATAGACAATGTCGGGCTTGCTGGCCTCCAGCTGGCGGACAATCTCCTGCATCTCGGCCGGCGACGACTCGAAGCCCATGGGCGGGCAGTGATGCCCGCTGATCACGAGCGCCGGCATGGCCGATGTCAGCGCCTCGGCAGCTCGCTCCGCCGCACCAGGGTTCCCACCCAGGAGGAACACCGATGCACCCGCCTTGCTGGCCGCTTCGCTTAGGGTCCAGACGAGTGTTGAACCCGGCACGCGTGCCGGTAGCGGCAGACGCTGCAGGCGGCTCGCCCAGATGAGGGGCATACCGTCGGCCAGGACCAGGTCCGCGTCTGTCACCAAGTCCCGGATGGCGCTGTCCCGCGCCGCCATTCTCAGCACGTCGATGTTCGGCGTCACCACCCACCCACCCTGGTGCTCGGCGAGCGCAGAGATGATGTGGTCGATGGCCTCCTCCTCGGTGACGCTATCGATGGGTACACCCATGATCTCGACCCGCTCGTGGCGCCGTACCCGCAGCGGCACAGGGCGCATGGCCACGGCACTCATCGGGCGGGGACCGGGCTCGCCGATGACATCGACTCGTCCAGGAACTCGAACGAGTCATGGGCCAGAGTGCCCGCTCGCCATTTACCCCGTAGGTCGTTCACGGCTTGTCCGAGCAGGCCCTTGACCGTCGCCACCAAAATGACGACATCGAGCGTGAGCGACCAGTTCTCCAGGTAGAAGAGGTCGAGACGGCGGTACGAGTCGAAGGCGGGGTCGTTGCGGGCCTCCACTTGCCACAGGCCCGTAATGCCAGGCCTGACCCGATGCCGAGTGAGGAGCTCGCTGTCGAACTGAGCGACCTCCCGAGCCAAGGCGGGTCGGGGCCCAACCAGGCTCATCGTGCCTTTGAGAACGTTGAACAGCTGGGGCAGCTCATCGACACTCATGGCCCGCAGCACGCGACCAATCGGGGTGACCCGCGGGTCGCTGTCCGACTTGAAGAGCGGCCCGTCACGGCGGTTCGCACTCGCCGCCAGGGGAAGGCACGCCTCGGCATTCGGCACCATTGTCCGGAGCTTGTGGAGCATGAATGGCTCGCCGTTCAGGCCGACACGCTCGTGGCTAAAGAACACCGGGCCCCGGTCGTGGAGCTTGATGGCCACCGCAACGATGAGGAGGACCGGAGCCGAAACAATCAACCCCACGATCGAGCCAACGACATCGAGCGCTCGGCTCGCGGCGCGCTGCCAAGCCGAGCTCGTCGCACGCTCCAGATAGAAGAGCGGCTCATGAGCCATCGGCGATGGCCGAAGCCTTCGATGGTCAATCCCCGCGAGCCCGCACGAGAGGTGAACGTGAACCCCTGCGTCCAGGAGCTCCCGGGTGAGGGCGTTGAGGGCCTTCTGTTGGAACCCGCTGACGGCAATGATCACCGAGTCGGACCGGTGACGCCGGAGAGTGGATGAGACCGCTGCCGCTCGCTCGACCACGGCCACGACGGCGAGACCGAGCTCGGCGTGCCCATCCAGCAGCCGCTTCAGGTCGTGGGCCTCGTCGTTGTTCCCGACGATCACCACCGGCCGAGTAGACAGACCGCGCTGACGGCGGCGGCCAACCCACGACGCATACGCGCCCCGGGACCACGTCAGAAGGACAAAGGAGGCGACAGTCCCCCAGACCAGTTGGACGGAGGTGATCCCGAGCGAGACCCGTCCCGTGGCGAGATAGGCACCCAGACCAGCGAGCGCAGTCGCCCGGGCGAGGCGGCTGATCTCGAGCGCTCTGACACGACAAATGCGGCCCAGATACAGCTGATGCGATGCCAGCATACCCACCGTGAGCAGCACGATCGCCGCGACTCCGGCTGCGCGCGTAGCTGGAGACCAGCGCCCTGAAGAGGTCAGGCCAAGTACCAATAGCCAGGACGTTGCTATGGCGACAGTGTCGGTGACCACTAGTGCTCGGCGGAGCGGAAAGGCACGCGATTCCCTCGCTGCGCTCGGCGTGCATGCCGCCCTGTCCGGTACTGCGAGATTCGGCTCGGTTATTGCCACTTTGTCACTCCTCGCTCGCTCCGCTCCAAGGGCGTGCCGATACCACAACGCTCGCCGCACCCCGCGATGTGACGTTAAACAACCACACGACGACCTTGACCCCTCGACGCGTATCCCCCAAGCAAGCCTCAGACCTGTTCGCCGACCCTCATTCTCCGTGGACGGGGGCCAAGTGCACTAGGGCCAAAAGTCCATTCGTCTCTATTCATCCCGATCTGGCGGCGCGCGCTGATCGTTCCTGCCGGCCGTGGATGCCCAAATCGCGGCGCGGACCACCGGTGGACTGGCGGGGTGTCGATCAGCAGCAAGGCGACCGCGGCCAGGGGCGACGGGTGGGCGACGGGTGGGCGACGGGAAGGAGCGCCGGCGAGTGGCGAGGAGTGGCGACGCTCGGCGTTCTGTTGCTCTGTGACGAGGCCGAGTGGTGCCGCGGCTATGCGGTAGTGCCGGCGGCTATGCGGTGGTGCCCGGGTACACCTGTTGCGACCATCTGCCCGACCGGCGGCATGGCGCTAGCTCGTGCTGGGACCACCGTAGAGATCCCGTTCGTCTTTGGCTGCATGAAGCGGAGCCGATTGGGGATCGCCGGGCATTCCTCGGGGTCGGGTTCGATGACGCTCGCCCGGCGGAGGGTGTTGGCGCCCCTGCTGGGAGTGCGCGCCACGATTGCTGATGCGGGTGGCGTAGACCGCCGCCTCGGTCCGACCTTGCATCCCCATCTTCCGGAGCAGGTTGGACACGTAGTTCTTCACCGTCTTTTCGGCAAGGAACATCCGGGCTGCGATCTGACGATTCGTGCAGCCCTCGGCGATGAGATCCAGGATGCGCTGCTCCTGCACGGTGAGTCGGGGCACCTTCGCATCCTGGTACGACGGCGTCGACCCCGCCCGAAGCCTCTCGAACGCGCTCCTGCTAATGCTCGGGCTAATCAGCTGCTCGCCGGCTGCGACTCGCCGAATGGCATCGATCAGTTCCGTACCACGGATCTGCTTCAGGACGTACCCCGCCGCCCCGGCCATGACCGCGTTCAGCAACGCCTCGTCGTCGTCGAACGACGTGAGCATGAGCGGCACGAGGTGCTCGTTCTGCGACCTCAGCTCGCGGCACAACTCAACCCCGTCCCCGTCAGGGAGCCTCACGTCAAGCACGACGACATCGGCACCGCTCACCGGCACCAGCTCCATCGCGGCCTCGGCTGTCGCCGCTTCGCCGACGACTACCAGCCCCTCCTCGGCGGAGATGAGGTCGCAGACGCCCCGACGAACAACCTCGTGATCATCGACCAGAAAAACTCGAATCGTCACTCGTGCTCGTTCCCTTCCTGCCGATGCCGTGGTTTCAGTACGAAGCCCAGTGCAGTGCTGCCACGGCGGTGCCCGAATCGATGCTGGACCCCTGGCGCGATCCCGCGCGCCCCGGCCAATTGTCGGCTGTCCACCCGGCCGCAACCAGGGCCGAAGGTCACATCGGCACGGACGATTGGCCGTGCATCCGCCTCGCCCACCGCCCCGGCGCATTGACGGCCCCGCGGTCTGGTGAGTAGCCTTGAACGTGGAAGGTGGGCGATAAGCTTGTTGTGTTGCGCGTCAGGACCGGCCGCACAGGAAAGGTGCGTCGGCAGGCGACGCCAACAAGCCAGGGGAATGAAACTCAGGCGGACCGGTTGA
>JANMRJ010000359.1:0-6117 GCA_031370985.1 Acidimicrobiales bacterium | reverse complement strand
GCGGGGGCATCGAATGGCGGGGCGAAGTACCACGTCTCGCGATACACCTTGCCGCCCCGGAGCTGGATCAGGGCGGAGAGGAACCAGGTCGAGCCATCGGGGTAGACGCTCGTCCCATCGGCGAACCAGAAGTCGCCGCTTCCGACGACGCGCTGGATCGTGTTCATGGGTGTCGCGACCCACTGGTCCTCGCTTCCGACGACGCGGACCGACAAGTCGCTCGGCCGGCCGCCCGGCCAGTTCTCCATGATCGCCCGGTCGTTCGCGCTGCCGCGGACCCGCTCGCCCGACTGGGGCCACTCACGCAACCAGTCGGCGTCGCGCAAGGCGCCGGCCGAGTCGTAGTCGTGGGTGGCCTGCGCCTCGTAATAGCGACGGACGATCTCCTCGTTTGACGGATTCGCCACGTTCTCTCCCTGGGGTGCGATGAGAAGCAACCGTGATGGCGCCGGTCCGCGCGGTCAAGCCACATGCTGGGGTCAGGCGAGGTACCGTCGGCATCGCCGAGTGTCCGTCAATGTCACGGCGGGCGCTACCTCAACCTCCGGGCGTGGGACCCCAACAGGCCGCATTCTCGTTCAGGGCCGTCGCCGCCAGAACGCGCAGGCCGCTTCCATCCGCGTTCATCACGAACAGGTCGGCTCCCGCCCCGCCCAGGCCTGGGGAATGCGAGAACACGATTTCGGTTCCATCGGGCGACCAACACGGGTGGAACGTGCCCTGGCCGCCCGAAGGACCAGAGGAGAGGTGTTCGGTCAACTGGGTAATGCCGGTCCCGTCGGGATGGATTGTGTAGATGTTCTGTTCGCCAGACACTACGGGCTCGCTCGGTGACTGGAAGACGATCCGGGTGCCGTCGGGCGACCAGTCGGGATCGCCGACGTCCATTCCGACCGGCGTCAGCTGTCGGACCTTACTGCCGTCTGGAGCCATCGTGAAGATCGAGAACTGCTCCGGCTTGGTGTACAGGTCGTGAAGGAACACGACGCGCTTACCATCCGGCGACCAGGCTGCTTCGTCGTCTTGGGACCCGCCGGCGCATACGTTCGGGCATTCCAGGCCCGTGTTCGTCAGCTGGTGAGCTTCGGTGCCGTCCGCATTCATCACCCAGATGCCGACATTCACGACCCCGAGAACTCCCTTGAAGATCGCCCGCACAAAGAGGATGTGGTCGTCGCGAGACCACGCTCGCGCCCCTTCAACGGCGTCGCTGCACACACTCGGGCAGCCGCCCGGCTTCACCTCGTGGAGGTGTGTTCCGTCGATGTTGACGACCAGGATCTGGTCCTGAGTCCCTGACACGTCGACCCGATGGAATACGACTTGCGTTCCATCAGGTGAAAGCGACGGCGTGAAATCGTCCGCGTCCGATCGGACCAGCTGGCGCACGCTGGATCCATCGGCGTTCTCGATGTAGATCTGCCAGTGGCTCGAGCCGGCCTTGCCGTCCGCGAAAACGACCTGGCCACCAAGTTGAGGCGCCGAGGTACTCGAAACCGGGCTTGCGCCGGCGGAGGCGCTCGACACCGGGCTTGCGCCGGCGGAGGCGGCTGCCTGGGTCTCGTGAGGTACCGCAGTTCCGGTACCGGGTGCGGTTGCAGCGCAGCCCAGCACGAGAGCGGAGGTCAACATCCAGACCGATGGCTTCCAGATCGATGTCACGGAGAGTCTCCCCTCGGACGTGTCGAGTTTGGCGGCGGCAAGACGGCTATCTGACCCAGTCATCTCCATCATTACGTCCGTGGAGCGACCATACAACGGCCGTGAGAGGTGGCCGTCTCGTCAGTCAGTGTTCGTCAATGCCACCCAGGCGCCGCTGTCAGGTCGTTCGGATCTTCCAGTACGAGTCCTTCTTCACGATCATTCCACGGCTAAGCTAAGGGTCCACAGATCGCAGCCTCGGACTTCGATCCTCTGTCCCTCGATCGTGGTCCCGGACAAGGTCCACTCGGATGCCCCGCGGTCACCGTCGACGAAATGCTCATCGTCTTGGTACCGGATGTCCGGGATGCCGGAAAAGCGGGCGGCGAAGGCCCCGCGGATTTCCTCCGCGCCAACGAACCGGGTACCCCACGGGTCGGTTCCACGAGGCCCTTCGAAGACGGCGTCGTCGGCGAAGTGGACCATGATCCCTTCGAGGTCGTGCTGATCGAATGCGGTCGTGATGGACTTGAGCATCACCAATGCGTCGTCGTGGTCCATGACACCCCTCCTCCTCGGCTCGACGCCGGCGAGGGTACACGACGTATGCGTCGGTCAGGGTGCGCGAATGTCACGCCGTTTGTTGGCCCTGGTTCTGCTCGGTGGACCCGCTCGACGGCTCGGGGACCGGCCAGCTCGGTATCACCCCGCGCTTCGCCTCCTCTTCCAGACGGAGCGACGCGATGTAGTACGCGATCGTCTCCTGGATCCAGCGAGCGCGGTACGTGGGGCTGAGGTCCCTCACCGTCCCGGCCTTGCGATCCCTGTCGACCAGGTCGTCGCGCCAGTGCTCCCAATCCTTCCACAGCCCCGGCTCGGTCTTCCGGCGCTCTTCGAGGGCAGGCCGGAATACCGCCCAGAAGGTCTGGCTCGCCTCGCCCCATTCCTGCCATGCCATTTGGGCCGGGACGTAGCCGTTCTCGATCGCGCTTGCGGTGCCATCGAAGAAGCCGCCCACCTTCTCGATGGCCGGGGTCATCGTTCGGCTGTTTCCCGAGACATCCATCAGGGAGGCGAGCTTGAATCGGAGCAGCTCGACCCTGAACTCATCGGCGAGGCGAATGCCCATCGCGAGCGAATTGGCCGAAGTTTGCGCGCGGAGCTGCCGGAAGATGGCGAGCCCGGTGATCGACAGCGCGAAGAACTGGAGCGCGGTCCACAGCCACTCCGAACCCGGTCCGATCAATGCCAGGCCGTCCGTGTTGATGACACGCATTCCACCCTCCTGAATTTCGTGAGGCGTGAGTGTAAGAGCCGTCACGAGATCGATCTGCATCCCGGCGCGCCATCGGCCCAGACGTGGGCCCCCCGTTGCTCAGTTGGAAGAAGGTTCCGCGCTTCCTCTTCAGTCAGCGTGCGTCGATGTCACCCAAGTGCGTCGACGCTTGAGCGCCGGAGAGGAAGCGCGGATCCGGCGCCCGTGTGGGTCAGATCGACCGTTCGAAGACGCCGCGCTGGTGGGGACCCCAACGCTACCCTTGCCTCCCTCGTGGTCGGTGAAGCGTGCACGCGTCGGATGGGAATGGCTAGGGGTTATCCCCGTTTCTGGCGCGAGATGTAGAACGGGTACGTCGGACCGAGGAGACGGGACCGCGAGGTCAGTCAGCGTGCGTCAATCACACCTGAAAACCGCCGGTTAGGCGAAGCTCAACATGGCGACCAGGGCGCGGCCGCGATCTTGGCCACCACCTTGTCGGTCGTCAATACCTGGGCGAACAGCCCGTCGAGAACATCCAGCGTAAGGGTTTGAAACTCCGGGCCAGCCGCCGTCGCCGTGCCGTCGCTGAGGAAGAAGACGCGGAAGTCTCTTGCATGGGCCTACCGGGCCGTCCTCCCATGCGTTCGTTGACGTCACCGAAGCATGACGATCTTGGGGTCAGTCAGTGTCCGGCAATGTCATCCGCTCTTCGGGCCCTCGCGGGCCTTCCGACGTCACCCACGTCGTGCACGAAGTCCGTAGGTGAGTCAGACCCTCCTTCTTCAGCTAGGGCCATCAGCGCGTGAACTGCCTTGTCCGGACCCGGTAGCGCACACCATTCCTCGCGAAGCATCTGGAGTCGCTGCCGGTGAGGTGAGTCGGCGTGCAGCAACGCATCGACCGCATCCCGAATGGTCTGCGACGATGGCGGCTCCTCCTCGACGACGATCCCAATCCCTAACCGTTGGACCGACGCCGCGTTGACGTATTGATCCGCCCCGAACGGGACGACGACCAAAGGCACCGAAGTGTCGATGGCATCAAGAACCGTTCCGTAGCCACCATGGCAGATCACCACCGCGCTACGGTCGAGAACGGCGCGCTGCGGCACGTAGGGAAGTACTTCGACGCCGGGCCGCTGGTTCCCGAGAGAGGTCGGGTCAACGTACGGGCCAACTGCCATCAACAGATCCACGCGCGCGTCGAACAGGCCGGCCTGGATCGCTGGGAAGAACTCGGACTGGTACTCCGGGTCGTTGAACACGGTCCCGAGCGTCGCATAGACGAGTGGCCTCTCGACGCCTAGCCGGGCGACATCGTCATCGAGCACGTCGCTTTCGCGGGGTGAGCCGGGATGAAACGAGCGGAGCCCCGCCGGCAGGCGGGCAGCGGGGTCGTGAAGCGCGGGCGGCGCGAAACAGATCACGAGCTCGTCCCCGCGCGCGTTGAGTTCCGGATCGGATGCCAATCCGAGCCGCGGCCGGATCTCGTCGAGCGCGATCGCGACTTCCGCAAGGACGTCGTCCGACATCAGGGTCGGCGACGCGACCTGCAACCCGGCGGAAGGAAGGCCCAAAATCTGGGCGGCCAGCGAACCGCCGTATTCGGTGGTCTCGCGGACGATGACATCAGGACGCCATCGGTCGGACAGCGTCACGACATCGGCGGCCAACCGCTCGGCCGTCATCCGGACGAATTTGTGGGCGAAGTAGGTTGCGATCGTGTTCGCTTCCGGCGGTGGCCTGAGCTCCGGCGGAATCGTCGATTCGACGCCATGCAGCCAGTTCAGGCCGACGGCTTCTGCAGCCAGTCCCTCCCGTTCTACGACTGACGCGAATGACGCCGACGTTCCAACCCGCACCTCATGTCCCTCGGCGACGAGCGCACGCGCCAGAGGCAGAAGCGGTCGAAAGTGGCCGTACCCGGGTTGGGTGGTCAGCAGAACGCGCATTCGCTGAGTGTAGGCACGAGCACCGGGTCGCGATGTTCGAGTTTGTCCGAGGTCAGAGACTGATCAGCTGGTCGTGCAAAGCCAGAAGCGATCTGTTGCGCGGACGAGATGACGGCAGCGTCGCACAGTGTCACGTCTCTCGGCGACCTTCAGCTGCCAATCTCGAGCTTGCGGCGAGCGACGAAGTCGGCGATGCCCTCGGCGGCGGCCGGGTCGAGCGGCGGTGGCTCGAACTCGGCGAGGAGCTGCTTCCAGATCCCATTGGCGCGTTGAGTTGCCGTCTTCGCGCCGTCGTCGAGCCAGGTCTCGTAGTTCCGCCAGTCGGACACGATCGGCCGGTAGAACGCGGTCTCGAACCGCTCGAGCGTGTGGGCGGAGCCGAAGAAGTGGCCGCCCGGCCCGACCTCCGCGATCGCATCGAGCCCGAGCGACGCCTCGTCGACCACGACCGGCTGGAGCACCTCAGACATCATCTGGAGGATCTCGGCGTCGATGATCAGCTTCTCGTACGACGCGGTCAAACCACCCTCGAGCCAGCCGGCGCCCTGGTAGAGCAGGTTGACACCGCCCATGACCGCGCCCCAGACGGCCATCTCGGACTCATAGGCCGCCTGGGCATCGACAACCGGTGAGGCCGTCGCGTTCGACGAGCGCCACGGCAGCCGGTAGCGACGCGCCATCTGACCCGACGCGATTGCGCCCTTGACGTACTCGGGCGTGCCGAACGCGGGCGAGCCGGTCCGCATGTCGACATTCGAGGTGAAGGCGCCGTAGACGACGGGCGCACCAGGTCGAACGATCTGGGTCAGGGCGACGCAGAACAGGGCCTCGGCGTTCTGCTGGGCGATCGCGGCCGCAAGGGTGACCGGGGTCATGGCCCCGGCCAGCGTGAACGGGGTCGCGACCACGGCCTGACCGGCCTCGGCCATCGCGATCAGGCCTTCGCTCATCGGCCCGTCGAGGCGTAACGGCGAGTTCGTGTTGATGATCGTGATCAGCGACGGCTCGCGGGCGAGCGCCTGCCGGGTGACGCCGCGCGCCAGCGCCACCACCTCCAGCGCGTCCTCGACGACGGTCGAGCCGAAGCCGAGGCAGTGCCACGTCTTGTCGAGCGTCGTCGCGAGGCAGGCGTACATGTCGAGGTGGCGGGTCGCGACCGGCAGGTCGGTCGGCTCGAGGGGACCGCCGGCCTCCTGGTGGATCACGTTGAGCGTGCTGATCAGCGCGACGTAATCCTGGAAGTCCTGCCACGTGCCGGCCCTCCGGC
>JANMRJ010000300.1:0-1115 GCA_031370985.1 Acidimicrobiales bacterium | reverse complement strand
CGAGCAGATCCAGAGCGTCCTCGACGCGCCGCAGCTGTCGGCGCTCCAGAAGGCCACGCGCGATGTCTATGTCGACCCCTCGCTGATCGAGTACGCCGTCCGCGTCTCCAACGCCACCCGTGACCTGCCCTCGGTCGGCCTGACCGACATGTCCCGCTACGTCACCTACGGTGTCAGCCCGCGCGCGTCGATCTACATGGTCCTGGCCGCCCAGGCGCTGGCCCTGGTGCGGGGCCGTGACTACACGCTCCCGGAGGACGTGCGCTCGGTGGCGCCCGACGTGCTCCGCCACCGGCTTGTGCTCTCCTACGAGGCGCTCGGCGACAGCATCAGCCCCGAGGACGTGCTCGGCGCCATCCTGGCCAACGTCGCGCTGCCCCAGGGCGTGCTGGCGAGCCAGAGCGCCCTCGGGCGCAACCGAGGGCCGGCCGGCTCCATTGACGACGGGGTATGGGCGCCACCGCCCCGCTGACCGCGGACCGTATCCTCCGCCGGCTCGACTGGCAGGTGATCCGGCGTCTCGACGGACGGCTCCAAGGCAACTACCGCACGATGCTGCGCGGGCACGGCACCGACTTCCGCGACGTGCGGGAGTATGAGACCGGCGACGATGTCCGCCACATTGACTGGAATGTCACCGCCCGCATGGACGAGATGTTCGTCCGGGAGTACGCCGAGGACCGCGAACTGACCGCCTGGCTCCTCCTCGACCGCTCGCCGTCGATGGGCTTCGGCCCCGTCTCGCGGACGAAGGAGCGGGTGCTGTGCGAGGTGGCGGCCACTATTGCCCAGCTGTTCGTTCGGGGCGGCAACCGGGTGGGCGCCATCCTCTACGACAACGACACCACCCGGACCATCCCGCCCCGCCAGGGCCGCAACCAGGTCCTGGTTCTGATCGACGAACTGCTGCGGCCGGTCGCGGGCCAGGGCCCGAGCGGCCCCCAGGGCGGGAGGCCGGGCGGGAGGCAGGGCGGGAGGCAGCGCAAGGTGACCGACCTCCGCAAGCTGCTCGACGCCGCTCCCCGGATGATCCACCGGCGGTCACTCATCGTGCTCGTCTCCGACTTCATCAGCGCGCCCGGCTGGGAGCGGTCACTGTTGCGCCTCACCGACCG
>JANMRJ010000228.1:0-11954 GCA_031370985.1 Acidimicrobiales bacterium | reverse complement strand
GTTCACCTCGAAACCGGACCCCACGTCAACTGCCTCGGAAAGGGCCGCAAGCACCGATCCACACCACTCACGCCGGGAACAGTCGCCGTCCTGCACGCCTGGCTGACCGAGCACGCCGGCTCGCCGTCGGACCCGGCGTTCCCAGGACCACGCGGCGGACGCCTCAGCCGCAACGCCCTCGGCCAACTGGTCACCAAGCACGCCCGCACCGCGGCGTCAGCATGCCCGTCCCTCACCTCCAAGAACGTGACGCCCCACGTCTTCCGCCACACCTGCGCCATGCGGCTCCTCGAGAACGGCGTGGACGTCACCGTCATCTCAATGTGGCTCGGCCACGAGAGCCTCCGATCAACCCAGATCTACCTCAACGCACACATGGCCCTCAAGGAACAGGCCCTCGCCCGCCTCACCCCACACGGGACGACACCCGGGCGCTACGCGCCCACCGACGACGTTCTCGCCTTCCTCGACAACCTGTGATTATGCGAAGTGGAGGCAGCCGGGCACCGCCCTCACCAGCAGGAACACGCACCCGCACCGCGGAACTGCGGATAAGCGCGGACTGTGCATACGGCGAGAAGCGCTACCGAAAGCGAATGGCAGAGGTGGGCGCGGTCTACGACGTGGCGCCCGTGGCCCGCAGTGCCACCGACGTGCTCGCCTCCAAGCACGGCGACGACCCCACACCGAGCCGCGACCTGAAGGTCACCGTCGTGGTCGATCTGATCCATGTCATGGAGTACATCTGGTCCGCCGCCTGGTCCTTTTTCGACGTTTTCAGCAGTCGCAGGGCTGTAGCCGGCTGTCCCGCTGGAGGCTCTGTCGTCCCCGTCGGACACAGCACCTCGTCATACCGTCTCCCACGTGTCCCAACGTCCCGCGGTTGCAACGCCCAACGGCGACGAGACCGGCTATCGGTCGTTCCGGGTGGCCCTTCCCGACGGCCGGGCCTACTGGACGGTGGTCGACGACGACTACCTCAAGGTGGTGGTCGCCGACGAGTTCCTGTTCGACCTTCGCTTCGGCCGTGACCGGGCCGAGTCGACGACGAGGGTCTATGCCGGCGAGTTGGCCCAGTTCCTGGGCTGGTGCCGGCGCAGCGGGGGGAGCCTGGAGGACGGCGCCCTCCACCTGAGCCGGTTCGTGCTGTTCATGCGCACGACGCCGACGGCACGCCGGGGTGCGGGCCAGGACCGGCCACCAGGACCGGAGCGGATCAACCACATGCTGTCGGTGGTGCGGGAGTTCTTCAAGCACGCGGTGGCGGCCAGGGCGGTGGGAGCCGAGGTGCTGGGCGCCCTCTACGAGGTGGGCGACGACACGCAACCTGCCGGCCGAGCTACGCCCCGAGGGCGGTGGACTCCGTTACCGGGCCCGTCCCCGGCACCGGGTGCGGGCCCCGCGCCCGGACCGGCCCGAGGCGGCGTCCCAGCAGGAATGGGAGGCGCTGTTGGAAGCGGCGACCTCGTGGCGGGACCGGTTCTTGTTGGTGCTGTTGTGGTTCGGGGGGCTGCGCATTGGCGAGGCGCTCGGGCTGCGGCGAGAGGACCTGCACTTCATGGCGTCGTCGAGCGCGGTGGGCTGTCGGGTGGCCGGGCCGCACTTGCATGTCGTGCGGCGCGACAACGCGAACGGAGCGTGGGCCAAGTCCCGGGACAGTCGCTCGGTGCCGGTGGGCCCCTGGGTACTGGCCTACTACGACCGCTATGTGGCCGAGCGGCTGTCATGCCCGTCGGCCGACGGTTGTGACTTCGTGTTCGTGAACCTGTTCCATGCGCCCCTGGGGACGCCGATGACCTACTCGGGGGTTCGCCAGATGGTGGGTGGCCTGGGCCGGCGGGCGGGGTTGGGGCGGCCGGTCACCCCACACCTGCTGCGGCACGCGGCGGCGACAGAGATGGTGGAGGCCGGGGTTCCCATCGACGTCGTCCAGTCGCTGCTCGGGCACCGCTCGATCGTGACCACCCAGCGCTACACCCACACCTCCCAGCTCAGGATGCGGGGCGCGGTGGACACGGTGGAGGCCGCCACCCGGCAACGACGGGCTGAGCATCAGAACCAGGAACGAGACGAGCGATGACCCGGTCCGCGGCGGCGAATTTCGTCCGCCAGCCCGGACCAGCCGGGCAGATCGCACGGCTCCGCCAGCTCATCGATTGGCCGGCGTTGAAGCGGCGGGGGTGGGATCCCGTGACAGAGGTGTTCGCCCCCGACCCCACCGACGTGGTGTTCGGCTTCGCCGAGTGCCAGGCGGCCGGCTGCGACCAGGTCAGCGTCGGCCGGCTGGGGTTGTGCTGGGTGTGCAACCGGCTGTGGCTCGCATCGCCGCCAGGGGCCAGCCTCGAGGGGTTCTGTGAGACGACGCCGGCCCGTGCGAGGAGGAGAGGCGGCGGCCTGTGCCGGCTGTGCCGCACTCCCGGCCATGAGCGCCCGGCGCGAAAGCAGGGCTTCTGCGCCGCCTGCGTGGCGATGATGTACAAGCGGGACCAGTCGGTGACGGCCTACCTCGGCGGCGACGACGAGTTCGGCCCGGCCGCTCCCCGCGCCAGCTTCGGAGCCTGCGAAGTGACCGCGTGTGAGCGTTGGGCCCACCGAGCCCGCCCGGCGTTGTGCGTGCCACACGAGCAAAGCTGGGGCCGGGCGGACCGGCCCAGCGGTGCGGCGTGGCGCTCGTGGTGCGCCCGTGAGCTGCCAGTGAGCGTCGGGGACCGCCAGGCGGTCCTGCGCGGGCTGGCCGAGCATGTGCAGCTGGAGCTCCTCTACGGCCTGCAATGTCGGGCCCAGGCCGAGCGGCGGACCAGCCCGGCCAGCGTGAGGGGAGCCGCGAACTTGGTTCGTGCCCGAGGGGCGGCCAGTGTCTTCGCCCTGACGATCGATCCCGGCCGCAGCGACGCCGCACGGTTCCTGGCCTTCACCCGCGATCGGGTCGGCCTGGCGCTGGCCGACCCGAGCATCGAGGCGACCAAGGACGACTGGGATCTGCGGGTGTTCGGTCGCCCGGGCGGAGGGCTGCAGTTCGGCCAGCTCAGCCAGGAATGGTTGAACCAGGCCGCCAAGCAGTGGACGCGGGAACGTCTTCACACGCTACAGATGGGGGGACTGCAACGACCGCTGTCCTCGTTGGGACGCTTGTCGGAGTCGCTACGCCGCCACCGTCGCGATAGTGGGGACCACCCGAGTTTGCTGTCCCGGTCCGACGTGTTGGCGTTCTCGAACGACCTGGCCCACCTGGAGACGGCCGGACGGCTGTCCCGGTCCACCCGGCGACTGTGCCTGCTCGACGTCGACCGGTTCCTCCGCGAGTGCCGGGGAATGGGCCTCAGCCGCGCCGGTGGACCACTGGCCGGACTCCCCGATGACGTCGCCGTCGGCCCGAACGATCGGATCCGCGAGGTCACCGACGAGGACGAAGGTCGAGCCCTGCCCCCGGTCGTAGTGGACCAGCTCCTCGACCCGGTCGCCCTCGATCGGCTGCAGGGCGCCTATGAGGGCGATGTCCGTCTCGCGGTCGAACTGCAGGCCGAGGTGGGACGGCGCAGCGGCGAGCTGTGCGGGCTGCGCTGGGACTGCCTGTCCTTCGACGAGGTGCTCGACGAGGGCGGGCGAATGCGCCCGGCACCCGTGCTGGTCCACGACATGACCAAGGTCGGCGTCCGCAACTACCACCTGCCCATCGGCCAGGACGCCGCCGGGATCATCCGTGCCCAACAGGCGAGGGTGCGGTCCCGATACCCGGACACCCCGACCTCCGAGCTGGCCCTGTTCCCGGCGGTGCTGGCCAATCCCCGTGGGGTCAAGGCCGCCGGCGCCCATCACATCGAACGGTGCTTCCGGACCTGGATCGACAATCTGGACAGCCTGGTCGGCCCCGGTGGCGACGACTATGACCGCTCTGATATCACCTTCTACTCCCTGAGGCACACCTACGCGCAACATCACGCCGACAGCGGCACCCCCGTGGAGGTCCTTGCCGCCCTCATGGGCCATCGGCGCCTCACCACCACCCAGGGCTACTACCGGGTCACCCAAAAACGAAAGCGCAAGGCCGTCGACCAGCTGGCCGCGCTCCAGGTCGACCGGGGCGGTGAGCGCACACGTCCAACCGTGCAACGACTGCTCGAAGCCGAGGCGCTGCGTGACGCGGTCGGCCAGGTGGCCGTCCCCTTCGGTGTGTGCCGGGAGCCGACCAACGTCAAGGCCCACGGCCAGGCCTGCCCGTTCCGCCACCAGTGCTTCGGCTGCACCCACTTCCACAGCGACCCCTCCTATCTCCCCGAGCTGCGAGCCCACCTCGCCCGGCTGCTGGCTGACCGGGAACGACTGCGCACTGCGCTGCCCGAGCTTCACGAGTGGGCCCGCAACGGGGCCATTCCCTCAGCCGAGGAGATCGCCGCCGTGCGGCGGGTCATCGACCGCTGCCAGGACCTGCTGGCCGACCTGACCGATGACGAACGGGGCGGGATCGACGAAGCCATCGCCGTGCTGCGCCGCAGCCGCGCCCAGCTCGACACCTCCGTCCCCGTGCGGTTCCTGGGCAGCGTCGGACAGTCCCTGCCCACCCTGTTCCCCAACGTGGAACGCCAGGAAGGAGCGGGCGAATGACGCCTGAGCGAAGCCAGGCCATGCACGACGCCCGCAGGCTCGACTGCCAGCGCAAACGCACCCTCGTGCTCGCCGCTGCGGAGGCGGCCCTCCAGCGCGGGGACGGGGCCACCATCGCAAGGATCGCCCGGGACGCGGGTGTCGGTCGCAAGTTCATCTACGACCATCCCGATCTCCGAGCCGAGATCGCCCTCAGGGTCGTCCAGGCCACCCAGCGCCGGGGCAACGATCTGGTCTCGGCCGCCCGGGTCAGTGGAGCCTCCCTGCGCGCTGACCTGGAGAACAGCCGGGCCCAGAACCGCCGGCTCACCACCCAGCTACGGGCCCTGGAGACCAGGCTCTCCCAAGCAGAAGGCGCCCGTCTTGTCGCCGACGACCTCCTGCCCGACCACATGATCGCCGAGCTCGCCGACCGCCAGCTCGCAGAACGCATCACCGAGCTCGATGGCAAGCTGTTCGACGCCACCGAAGAGCTCCGCCGCACCGCCGAGGAGCTCGACGCCGCCCGAACGATCAACCGCGAGCTGCTTCAACGCGCCAACCGGTCCCTCCCGGACGCGTCGTGAGCGAGACGACCGGCTGGGCGCCGTCACGCCGAGGCGCCAACGTCTCGACGGGGAGCCATGACCCCGACGGGGGCCTCTGGGACCCCATCGATCCGTGGATCATCACCCACCCCGACCATCCTGTCGTTGGTGACGACAGCGCTGCCGTCCTCGAGGAGGCCATCGTGGAGCTCACCCTCACGCGCACTCCCATGGCGCTCGGCGACGGTCTAGCCGAGCTCCACGCCATGGTCAGCCTGCTGGCCCAACTCCAAGCCTGGCTGCCGATTGCGGTGGCCGGCGCCCGGAGCCAGGGCTACTCCTGGGCCGACATCGCGGCCCAGCTCGAGGTGGCGCCCTCCACGGCCAGGCGCCGCCACCACGCCAATGGCGGGCCCAAGCCGGAACCGGTCCCCAGTCGGCCGCCCCCCGGGGAACAGGACGGAACGACCCGGGCTCGATGGGATGGAGCGCCAGCGGCCACGTAGGACACAGGCGTATCCGACGTCAGATGGGCTTTCGGGAGCCGACAAACGCCCATCGTGCATGGGCTCCGCGGGGCTCGCTGAGGATCTCCTCCAAGTTCGGTCTGCTGAAAATCGACGAAGGGGACCGGGCCGCGCAGGACTGGGTGCGCGACAAGACCCTTGCCGTGCTCGAAGGCCACAGCGCCGATGTCGCCGCGGGGATCCGCCGACGGGCCAGCACCGCCCGGCTCACCAAGACGAAACGCAAGAACGCCGACACCTGCGCCACCTACCTGAACAACAAGGCCCCCTACCTCGACTACCCAACGGCGTTGGCCGCCGGGTGGCCCATAGCCACGGGAATCATCGAAGGAACCTGCCGATACCTCGTCGCTGACCGGATGGACATAACCGGCGCCCGCTGGTCAGTCGACGGCGCCGAAGCCGTCCTCAAGCTGCGGGCCGTGCGCGCCAACGGCGACTTCGACGACTACTGGACCTTCCACCTCGACCACGAACGCCGACGAGTCCACCAATCCCGCTACGCCGACGGCGTCATACCTTTCGCCGCGTAGCTCACTCCTGGAGCGCCGCACCCGTTTGAATAAACAACTTTCCCCAGGCTGTGCGTAAAGCTGGGGGAAAGCTTCGCGTTGTTCTTGCTGATTGGGCGCCTTGAGCGCCCGGGTGGCGAAACTCAGTGGAATTTCGTGGCGGTGATGAAGCCGGTGGTGATCAGGACGAGGCCGAGGAGGAGGTACATGTTGCTCGGCCCGTCGCCGGGCAGCAGGCTCACGTAGTTGGCCAGGATCACCAGCATTCCCAGCCCGAGGCTGGCGAACATCACGATCGGCACCCACTTCGGGCTGACCTTCTCCGAGCGGGGGACCGGCGGCGTGTAGCGGGCGGTCTGCTTGGGCGTCACCCGCCCCGACGTGCCATCCGGCTTCGGAGACGTGGGCTTCTTGGCGTGCGGAGGCTTCACCGGCTTGGCCACGAACCGCCACATTAGTGCGCCCAGCGGTACGAGGGTGGCTACCGTCAGGTCATGGTGCGTGTGGTCGTCATCGACAACTACGACAGCTTCGTCTACAACCTTGTCCAGTACCTGGGCGAGCTGGGCGCCGAGCCCGATGTCTACCGGCCCGACGAGATCTCCCTGGAGGGGATCGAGGATCTGCGTCCCGACGCCCTCGTCATCTCCCCCGGGCCAGGCCGCCCGGAGGACGCCAAGCTGTCGATCGCCGCCATCGAGCGCTTCGCCGGCGCTCGCGACGAGCCGCCGCCCGCCGGCCGGGTGACGTTCCCGATCCTGGGCGTCTGCCTGGGCCACCAGTGCATCGGCCAGGTCTACGGGGCCGATGTGGTCCGGGCGCCGGCGGTGGTGCACGGGAAGACATCGCTGATCCACCACCGCGGCCAGGGCGTGCTGGCCGGGATGGCCGACCCTTTCGAGGCCACCCGCTACCACTCGCTGCTGATCGAGCGTGACACCGTGCCCGCCGATTTGGAGGTCACTGCCGAGACCGCCGACGGCCTGGTGATGGCCGTCCGCCACCGCCGGCTGGCGGTCGAGGGCGTCCAGTTCCACCCCGAGTCGATCCTGACCGCCGACGGCCGCACGCTCCTGGCCAACTTCCTGGCCCAGGCTGAGTAAGGCCCCTACGGCGAGGTGGTCGTCGTTGCCGGCCTGGTCGTCGAGGTCGGGAAGATCGTGATGGTGGGCAGGATCGTGACGGCCGTGGTGGTGGGCGCCACCGTGGTGGGCGTTGTCGTAGGCGCCGGCCCACTGGAGACGAACAGCACGATCTGGGTGTTGCGGTCGAGGTGCGTGCCGGCCGCCGGCTCGGTGCGGATGACCTTGCCCGGGTCGAAGTCGACGCTGGCCTCGGTGCGGGTCGTCGTGCGGAAGCCGGCCTGACCAAGGAGGTTGGCTGCGTCGCTCGATGTCCGGCCCCGCACGTTGGGCACCAGGATCTGCTCGACGCCCTTGGAGGCGGTGAGGGTGACGACCGAGCCTCTTGCCGCCTTGGTGCCACCCGCCGGCGCCTGTTCGAGCACGGTGTTGGGGTCCTTGTCGCTGTTGACCTGTTTCACCTCAACCTTGAAGCCGGCCGCGGTCAGGGTCTCGCGGGCCATGTCGGTGGTCTGGTTGCGGACATCGGGGATGTTGACGATCGGCGCCCCGGTGCTGACGGAGATGGTGACGGTCGCCCCCCGCCGCACCTGGGTGTTGGCCAGCGGCACCTGGGCGGTGACTTGTCCGGCCTTGTTGACCTCGTCGGGGACCTCGCTCCGCCGCACCTTCAGACCGGCAGTCCGCAGTTCGCGCTCGGCGTCGGCCTCGGGCCGGCCGATGAGCTGGGGAACGGTGACCTCCTCGGTCCCGCCGACGCCTAGTTGCCGGCCGACAAGGAACAGCAGCCCGCCCAGGAGGGCGAGGAGGGTGACGAGGATGACGATGTAGGCGCCGGTGCGGCGCTTGGGAGGATCGTCGACCCGGACCATCGTGTCGCCCGGTGCGACGACCCGCGTCCCGTCAACCCCCGACTGGATGCGCGTGATGTCGGCGGCTGGCTGCGACGCCATCACGCTGGTCACGGCCGCCGCCGGCGGTGCAGCCGGCGAGACCGAAACCGCGTGGCCGGCGTTGAAACGCAGCAGGTCGGCCCGGAGCTCCTCGGCGCTCGAGTAGCGGTTGGCCCGGTTCTTGGCCATGGCTTTGGCCACGATGGCGTCGAAGACCGGCCCGACATCGGGGTTGTGGTGGCTGGGCGGGACCGGGTCTTCGCGTACGTGCTGGTAGGCGATGGACACCGGGTTCTCGCCGGTGAAGGGGGGACGGGCGGCGACCATCTCGTAGAGCACGACGCCGAGCGAGTAGACGTCGGTGCGAGGGTCGACCTGGTGGCCCTGGGCCTGCTCGGGGGAGAAGTAGGTGGCGGTGCCCATCACCGAGCCGGCTTGGGTGAGGCTCTCGGCCGGGTCGCCGGCGCGGGCAATACCGAAGTCGGTGACCTTGACCTGGCTGGTGGTGATCAGCACGTTGCCCGGCTTCACGTCGCGGTGGATGACGCCGCCGACGTGGGCGAACTGGAGCGCGCCGGCGATGTCGGCGCCGATCTCGGCCGCCCGACTGGCCATGAGCGGACCCCGGCGTATCACGTCGCGCAGCGTCAGGCCGTCGACGTACTCCATGACGATGAAGTAGGTGCCCTCCTCCTCGCCCCAGTCGTAGATCGACACGATGTTGGGGTGGTTGAGGCTGGCTGCCGAGCGGGCCTCACGGCGGAACCGCTCCACGAAAGAGCGGTCGGTGGCGAACTCGGGGAACAGCACCTTGAGGGCGACCGGCCGGTCGAGCAACAGGTCGCGAGCCAGGTAGACCTCGGCCATACCGCCTCGGGCGAGGTGGCGGACGATCTGATAGCGGCCGGTGAAGACCTGGGATGCCACGCCGGAAGCCTACGAGGCCACTGCTGTTAGGAGGCCAACGCGGCCCGGATCACGGCTTGCGCGATCGGGGCGGCGAGGGCGCCACCGGTGACATCGTTCGTGCTGGGCTGGTCCTCGAGCATCACAGCAACCGCGACTCGGGGGGCCTCCGCGGGGGCAAAGGCGATGAACCACACGTGGGACTTCCCGAGGCCGGTCTGGGCTGTCCCCGTCTTGCCGGCGACGGCGACACCGGGGATCTGGGCACGCGTACCTGATCCGCCGGCGACCACGCCCACCATCATGTCGCGCGTCTGGCGGGCGACAGCGGCAGGGACCGCGGTGAGCCACGGCTTCTCGTCGTAGCGCTGGACGACCTCGCCCTCGCTGTTGCGGACCTCGGCCAGCAGGTGCGGCGTCATGATCACGCCATTGTTGGCGATGCCGGCGGCGACAAGGGCCATCTGCAGCGGCGTGGCGGCCACGTCCTGCTGGCCGATGGCCGACTTGGCCACGCCTGGGAGGTCGCGCCCGAAGGAGCCGGCCGGGGGAAAGAACGCGGACGCCCCGAAGGGCAGGTCGATCGGCGGCACCTTGTTGAACCCGAAGGCCTCGGCGCCGGCGGACAGCCGCTGGGCGCCGAGGTCGAGGCCGAGCTGGGCGAAGGCGGTGTTGCACGACACCCGCAGCGCGTCGGCCAGGTTCCCGCCGCAGCTGCCGCCGCCGAAGTTCCCCAGCGTCTGGTTGCTGGTGTTGGGCAGCGGTAGCTCCCTGAGGTTCGGGTACACGGGCATGGTGGGTGTTGCCGTTCCCGTGGCCAGGGCGGCGGCGGCGGTCACCACCTTGAAGCTGGAGCCGGGTGGGTACCGCTCGCGGTAGGTCCGGGGCAGGAGGGGGTTGGCGTCATCCGCGTTCAGCTCCGTCCACGCCCGGCGGACGGCGTCCTGGTCGTGGGAGGCCAGAGCGTTGGGGTCGTAGGTGGGGTAGTCGGCAAAGGCCAGGATGGCGCCCGTGCGGGGATCGAGCGCAACCACCGACCCCTTGCGTTTGCCGAGCTGCTCGGTGGCGACCTTCTGAAGGTTGCTGTTGAGGGTCAGGGTGACGTTGGCGGTCTTGTCCTTCGCCACGAGGAGGTCGCGGGGGTCGAAGGAGCTCTTGGACACCTTGCCGGTGAGGGCGTCGTTGTAGGTCCGCTCGATGCCCTCGCTGCCGTAGGTGAAGGAGAAGTACCCGGTGACGTGGGCGTACAGATCCGCCTCCGGGTACCGGCGCTGGAGCTTGAACGCGTCGCCGGAGGGGACGGACTCGGCGATGAGCATGCCGTCGGCGGTCTGGATGAAGCCACGGGGCTGCACGAAGTCGCGGACGACCCCTCGGCTGTTCGCCGGGTGGTTGTTCAGGTCATTGGCGTCGATGACCTGGAGCCAGTTGAGCTGCACGAACAGGGCCGAGAACAAGACGATCATGACGATGCCGAGTCGGCGGATCTGGGTGTTCATGCCGGGACTCGCTGGGAGCGTTCGTGGTCGTCGGCCGAGATGCGCAGAAGCAGCGCCAGCAGGATGTAGTTGGAGATGAGCGACGATCCTCCGTAGGAGACGAACGGCAGGGTGATGCCCGTCAGAGGCACCAGCCGCGTGACCCCGCCCAGGATGATGAAGGTCTGGAGGCCGATGATGGCGGTCAGGCCGGCGGCGAGCAGCTTCTCGAAGGGTGGCTCGACCCGCATGGCGATCCTGAGGCCGGCGCCCACCATGAGCAGGAACGCCATCAGCACGGCCGCCGTCCCCAGCAGCCCCAGCTCCTCGCCGATGGCCGCGAAGATGAAGTCGGTCGAGACGGCGGGGATGCGCTGGGGGCTGCCCTGGCCGATATTGGTGCCGGTCAGGCCACCGGCGGCGAAGGCGAAGAGGGCCTGGACGGTCTGGTAGCCGGCGCCGGTGGCCACCGACCACGGATCGGTGAGGATGGCCACCCGGGTCCTGACGTGCTCGAAGACGGAATAGGCGATGAAGGCGCCGCCGGCGAACATCACGCCGCCGATGCCCAGGTAGACGTTGCGGGCGGTGGCCACCCAGAGCAGCACGATGAACAGGGCAAAGAACAGCAGCGAGGAGCCGAGGTCCCGTTCCCAGAACATCACGGCCAGCGAGCAGGCCCAGGCCAGGACGATCGGCCCGAAATGGCGGACGTTGGGCACCCACACGCCCGCGACTTTTCTCGTCCCCATGGCCAGCAGGGGCTGCTTCTCCACCAGGTAGGAGGCGAAGAAGATGGCGAGGGCGATCTTGGCCAGCTCCCCGGGCTGGAACGTCACGCTGCCGAGGCGCACCCACAGTCGGGCTCCGTTGATGTTCTGACCGACGACCGGCAGCAGGGGCATGAGCAGCAGCCCGATGCCGACGAGGGCGAAGGTGTAGCGGAGCCGCTCGATGTCGCGGGCCCGGCGCACGAAGGCGAGGGTGGCGATGAAGGCGCCAACGCCGATGGCGGTCCACAGGGCCTGGGCCGCGGCCAGGTCGGAGTCGAGCCGGGCGATGAAGACGTAACCGACCCCGTTGAGCAGGCCGGCGAGGGGCAGGAGGATGCCGTCGGCGTTGGGCGCCAGCCGCCGTGTAGCCACGTGGGCGGCGGCGAGGAGGCCGAGGATGATCAGCAGGAACGGCACGAGGTTGGCCGGCAGGCTGGCGCTGCGGCCGAGGCCGGCGAGGGTGTAGGCGCCGGCGGTCAGTACCCCCGCCATCAGCATGAGCCCCAGCTCGGTGTTGCGCCTCATGGCGCCGATGACGGTGCTCACCCGGTGGGGCTCACGGCCTCGAGGTCGACATCGTGGTCGTCGTGGTGCTGGTGGTTGTCGTGGTGGCTGTGGTGGTGGTGGTCGCCGTCGCCCGGCGGGCCTCGACCT
>JANMRJ010000215.1:0-1555 GCA_031370985.1 Acidimicrobiales bacterium | reverse complement strand
TACTCGTGCACGCAGCTGGTGCCGTAGGCCCGCATGCAGTCACCGATGGCGATCTTGCGCTTGGCGAAGTGCTCCTCGAACTCGTCCCATTCGTCAATGCCGACTTCTCGGTACTCGTCCGCCGGACGCAGGCCCCGGCGGTTCTGGATGAAGGCCCGGTGGGAGCGGATCACGTCGTCGGGGAAGATGGCGGCATAACCCTGGGTGGTGGCCAGGGTGGCGTGACCCATGAGCTTCTGGATGATATGGGGCGGAAGACCAGCGGCGAGCGCGTCAGTGGCGAAGATTCGTCGGAAATCGTGAGGGGTGAAGCCGATGATGCCTCCGTCAGGTCCGGTGAGCTGCGCGGCTCGAACGACTTTGTTCAGCACCCGCGCCACGTAGGTCTTGTGCATCGGAGCGGTGGTTCCCTTGAACCCCCGCCCGGCGGTGCGCTGGAACAGGAACGGCAGCGGGTCGGAGTCGACGCACTCCGCATAGTCGTAGGCGACCAGCGACGGCAGGGCGGGGCCGGGCGAGCCGACTGCGGCCCGGATCCGGCGGGCCATCGCTGCGAACACAGCAGCCAGCTCGGGGGCGACCACCACCATGCGCTCGCGGTCCTGCTTGGAGGGGTTGACGTGCAACAACACGACCTTGCCGACAGCGGGTCGCGATGGTCGTAGTCGTGGAGATCGAGCTGGGTGAGTTCGAGCAACTCCTCGATCCGGATGCCGGTGTGACGAAGAACCTCGATCACCGCGAAACCCCAGAAGGCGTCCTCCTCCTCGATCACCATGTCGAGACGGTCCCCGACGGGCTGGCCGTCGGCGTCAAGCGCGGTGATCCTCGGATGGGCCATCGGATGCGTCGCCTGGTCAAGACGCATGAAGGTGCCGTCCCCGGTGGCGAACTGCTCGCCGCCGCCGGCCGCGCGTGCTGCCTCCAGCAGCGCTCGCACGTGGTGATAGTTCCGTTCAGCGACATCGGCGAGTTCACCGACGCGCACCGCACGGGTGCGGGTTCGCTCGTGCATAGCGCTTCGCAGCGACAGCCGCCACTTCCGGTAGGCCTTGACCTCGGCCTCCGACACCGGCGCCCGGCATGCCCACAGGCCCCAACGAGCCGGTTCCTCGTGCGCCATCTGGATGAGATCGCAGTAGAAGCCGCGCACGGCCATCAACGTCGACAGCGCGCCACTTCGGGTGACGAGATCGCCCTCAGGACCCCGGCGCCACCGAAGGGCCTGCTTCCACTTGGCGGCGACATCGTCGGGCAGGTCGATTGTGTCGATGCCCGGGGCGATCTGCTCGACCTGCTTCCAGAACACGAGGCACAGCTCGGTGACCAACGAACGCAGCGTCGAGTAGTCGATGCTGAGCGACCGTTCGGTCAGATACGCGATCAGCAAGCTGCGCACCGGGCGGCTGGCGATGTCGTAGCGATCGACGAGGTCGGTGACCGACTTTTGCCCGGGACGTAGCGCCTGGGCGAGCGTGCCCTCAACGGTCCCGAGGTGGGCGAGGCACAGCCACAGATGTCCGAGACCGACCGTCTGGCTGCGACGGGCGAGCAC
>JANMRJ010000152.1:0-1275 GCA_031370985.1 Acidimicrobiales bacterium | reverse complement strand
GTCTGCCGATCGTACAGGCGGAGCAGACGGGCCAGGACGAGCTCCGTCCCCTCGACCTTCAGCGTGTTCGCCGCGTCGGGTTCCTCCGACTTCAGCCAGCGACTCACGCGGCTCCGGTCGACCTCCAGGACGCGGGCCACCTCGGCCTGACTCCCGAGGTCATCGACCAGGGCCGAGAGACGGGAGCGCGTCGGGACCGGCATGTCAGATCACCTCGTCCGTAGCCTAGCGCAACACATCTTGTTGCGTCAATGCCCCAGGAGCGTGCAAATGGCGGCGCTCCCGTCCGATCCATGAGCGCTCAGTGCGCATTACGTCGGCTGGACTGTCGACTTCGCCGGGATTCAGGCCGGATTCAGCCCGTTCGCCGACGTAACGAGCGCGAGGCGCTCAATCCAGCGGCTGAACGAATTCCCAGCCGACGTAACGAGCGCCCGGTGCTCAACCGCCCCGGGCCGGAGTGGCCGGCCCGACGGTCAGGCTTCCCGCTTGACGATCACGGCCTGCGTCTGCAATACTTAAGCGGATGCTTAACTACCAGCCGCCGCTCGATCTCGTCTTCCAGGCGCTCGCCGACCCGACCCGGCGCGCCATCGTCGAGCGATTGGGCCGCGGACCCGCGTCGGTGAGCCAACTGGCCCAGCCGTTCGCGATGTCGCTGCCGGCGGTCGTCCAGCACCTCCACGTCCTCGAGGCGAGCGGCCTCGTTCGATCCGAGAAGGTCGGCCGCGTCCGGACCTGCCGGATGGACAGCCTCGCGCTCGGGACGGCGGAACGCTGGATCGCCGACCGGAAGGCGACCTGGGAGCGACGCCTCGATCGACTCGGCGACGTCCTCGCCGAAAGCCCGGAATGACGAACCCGAAGGAGCTCCCGATGACCGACCGATCCGTGATCCATTCGACCTTCGCGATCGAGCGAACCTATCCACACGCGCCGGCGCGGGTCTTCGCGGCCTGGGCCGATCCAGCCACGAAGGCCCGCTGGTTCGGCGGCGGGACCGATGAGTCGCCGAGCCCGGTCAACATGGACTTTCGCGTCGGCGGACACGAGGTGAGCCAGAGCGAGCCCGGCGCCGATTTCGCCTTCGCGTTCGACGCCACCTACCACGACATCGTGCCCGACGAGCGGATCGTGTTCGGCTACGACCTCGCCCTCGGCGGCGCGCTCGTCTCCGTATCGCTCGCGACGGTCGAGCTCAGGGCTGCCGGCACGGGCACGCAGCTGACCTATACGGAGCACGGCGCCTTCCTCGACGGTCTCGATGACCCGGCG
>JANMRJ010000129.1:0-2437 GCA_031370985.1 Acidimicrobiales bacterium | reverse complement strand
CTACTAATAAAAGCCCAGAGGCCAAGTCGACCTCCTGAGGTTCTCACGTACTACAGTCCGGCAGGATGGAAGACTCAGCTATTCTATAACACTACCGCGCGACCCGAAACGAGTATTCGGGAGAAGTGTAGGGCCTCTCTTCATGCTGTGTTTGGCATTCCACTCCACCGCGTTCATGTGGACGAAACGCTTGGGAGCGAACTCGTCGTTCACAAACAGAGCCAGGATCCCGTCGACCGGAATAGCGGAGTCACTAGGTATCAATATTGGGTTCAACCAGTGGTTGTGGAGGGACTTCCCCGATCACTCCTGAGCGATGACGGGGTGGAGGCAAATGACGGCTATGTCTACTCCTTTAGGACAATCGCCAGTCTGAAAGGAGATGAACGAATAATGAGTGTGAATGGTGAAGAGGTGAACTTTGTCAGTCGCAACTTCGGCGGAAACCCACTTCAGACGATCCTCCCGTCGACGTTCGCGACAGGGTGACGAGGGACTTCGATCCGATCGAGCCAATGCAGACACGCCAGACGCCGGGTCGAGGTAGAGTACGCGTCGGTTGCGACGCTACTTAGCCTGAATCCACCGATTGGTCTCGGCCGCCCGACGAGAAGGCCGGGAAGCGGACCCAGGTGGACGATGAGAGCCAACGGGGGGTCGAAAGGCTCTGCGGGCCGCTGAGGGGGCGTGGCGATCCAAGGTGTTCCGGCGGGTCTGGCGTTGGGGGTGCTCGACGGGTCGGCCCGGGTGGCCGCCGCTCTGCCCTCGGTCTCAGGTGACCATGACGACAGCACGCAGGTTGGCGAGGGAGGAGTCGAAGCGCTCGGCCCAGGGCCAACCCTGGGGCATGTGCAGGGTGAACTTGCGGGCTGAGAAGGTAAGCCGGCCGGGCGTTCGCAGGTAGCGCCGGCGCAGGGTGTCGGTGGCGATGAGCGTTTCGCCCAGGCCGAGCCGGCTGGTCCAGCGGGCGATGTTATGAGCCATGACGTTCAAGGCCAGCCAGGCGGCGTTGGCCCCGAAGCGCCCCGATGGCATGTGGTTCATCCCGACGCCGTACTTGAGGTCACGGATGGTGCCCTCCACCACGGCGTGACGGCGGTGGTCGGCCTCCAAGGGGACCGTCTCGCCGTCACGGTCGGTCACGAAGGCGTGGAAGGACCAGTCGACCAGCAGCGCCAGCTGCGACCCCGGCGTCGGCTTGACCCGCCGGACGATGAGGCGGACGACGGGAGCCTTCTTCCCGAACGGGCGGTAGGTGGTCTCGGCCACGTCGGCCCCGCCGTCGAGGAAGTACGGGATCGGGACCCAGGCGTCGTCGGGGATCTGGGCGATGGCCTTGTGCAGCGCCTTGTTCAGCTTCACCGTGATCGAGTAGCGCACCCCGGCCTTGCGACAGGCTTTGGCCACGGCCCCGGCGTAGAACCCCGAGTCGGCTCGCAGCGTGAAGGCGCCGGTGGCCCCTGCGGCGCGCAGGCGGTTGAACGTCTCGGTGAGGAAGCCAGCCGCTCCCCGTCCCGAGTTGGCGTTGCCACCTCGCTGGCGGCAGTGCAACACGTCGCCGGTGCCGGCCACGACGGCGAACAGCGGGTGGTAACCACGCACGTGGTTGTAGGTGAACTTGGTCCCGCCCTGCTTCTTCAAGCCATAGGTCTCGCAAATAGAGGAGTCGACATCGATGGTCACCGGCGCGCTCCCTGGACCGGCGCCGGCGGCGAAGGCCCGGCCCAGCAACTGGGCCGCCACCTTGTCGAGCTGGCGGACGTGGCCGTAGGTGAAGCTGCGCAGGAAGGTGCCGAGCGTGGAGGGTGCCAACACGGTGTGGCCGAGCACCGCCCCGGTGGAACCGGCCCGCAGCGCGTCACTGTCGTCGATCGAGTCGCCTCCGGCCAGCGCCGAGTGGATGAGGGTCATCGCCTTGTGCCCCACGTTGGCGTGACCGGCGGCGTCGCCCAGGTCGACGTGGGTGTCGAACAGCTGACGCAGGCCGAGGTGTTGGGCCAGCGTGGCCGGAAGGACGAGCCCGGCGTCGGCCACCGCATGGGGGTCATCGAAGGTCACAGCGATGGTGTCGAGGCTGTGAGATGATCGCATCAAGAAGGTGCCCTCCGATTCGGGGTTCTGGCAGGTCTCGCAACCGCCATTCTCCCTGGTCAGGGGGCACTTCTACGTGATGGTCACCCCCGCCGGGCGAGGCAAATCGGTGGATCCAGGCTAAGGAAGGTTAGTGGAAGCGTTGGCCGCCGTTGGGGCTAAGGCCGCCGGGTTCCGACCATCATTTCCGGGCGTCCGCCTCGTGCCGAAGTCGTGCGATCCGGCTCGATGGCTTCCGAGTGTGAGCGCCGAGCGAAGCACCCCGGAGAGAACGCCGATCCCCGCCAGGCAATGTGCTCGCCGGCGCTCTGATTCCTAAGCCTGGATCCACCGATTTGCCTCGCCC
>JANMRJ010000054.1:0-3068 GCA_031370985.1 Acidimicrobiales bacterium | reverse complement strand
GCCCGGATGCGGACGGCAAGCCGGCCTTCGATGTCGCCCTGTTCGTCGGCTATCACGCCCGGGCCGGGCATCCGACCGGAACGATCGCCCACACGTTCTCCGACGAGCCGGTCGAGACGCGCCTGAACGGCCGGCCGACCGGCGAGTACGGGGTGAATGCCCTCCTTCTCGGCGCGTGGGGCATTCCGGTCGGGATGGTCGCCGGTGACGACGCACTGGCCGATGAGGTCGAGATGTGGCTGCCGTGGGCGGAGCGGGTCGTCGTCAAGATCGCCCATGGAACGTCGGCCGCCGCCTCGATCCATCCGTCCCGTGCCCAGGATCTCGTCCGGGCCGGCGCCGAGCAGGCGACCCGCCGCGCTGCTGCCGGCGAGCTGCGCATCCTCGAGGTCGGGCGGCCGGTCGTGATCGAGGTCGACCAGCGACGTGGGCTCGAGGCGGACTACGCTGCGATCCAGCCCGGTGCGGAACGGATCGGCGATCGGACGGTCGCGTATCGCAGCGACGACCCCGTCGCCGCCTACCGCATGTTTCTCGCCGGTGTCCGCCTCGCGGGCGTCGTCGACTAGGTTCGACCGACTCGATCTCCGATCAGCCGATGCCTCGTGGTCGGCAGGCACATGCGAAAGGAACCCGCCCGATGGATCTCACGCTCGAACTCGTCGTCGTCCCCGTGTCGGACGTCGACCGCGCCAAGGCCTTCTACAGCGAACGATGCGGCTTCCACGTCGATGTGGACCATGCCGTCGGCGATTCCTTCCGGGTCGTCCAGCTGACACCGCCTGGCTCGGCCTGCTCGATCTCGATCGGAACGGGCCTCGCGAACATGGAGCCGGGCACCCTCCAGGGCCTGCAGCTGTGCGTCACCGATCTTGATGCCGCCCGGGCCGAGCTCGTGGCCCGCGGCCTCGAGATCAGCCCGGTCCGCTCGTTCGAGGACGGCGAATGGCGCGACGGTCACGGCGGGCCTTGGAACTCGTTCGCGTTCTTCAGCGATCCCGACGGCAACGGCTGGACGATCCAGGAGAAGCCGGCCCCGAGCTGACGACCTGACGTCTCGCGTCCCGGCACGCGCCTGGCGCCGGCGCGACGGCGGCCAGTCGCGGGCGAGAAGGGGACCCGCTCGACGGCCAACCGGAGATGACGTGTCGTCATGACGAGCTCGGGGTGAGCGGTCACATTCCGCTTGACCGGCAGCGCACACCTCCCCTGATGTCCGGTCGTTTTCCCCGCAGGACGGGCCCGACGCGAGGACGGGCCCGTCCTGCATCTTGATCCGCTCGGCGCAAGCCGCATCCTGGCGGTGGGAGACGGGTCGTCGGCCAGCTGCCGGCGACCCGTTTCCGTGTCCGCCGCTGCGCGCTCCGACGCCGCACTCGTGCCGTGGGCCGCCGCCCTGGCGTTTCGTCGCTCGGCCGCGTTCGGGGACTTCCGACTGTTCGCTTCGGGCCGAATGGCACCGTCCCGTGGGGATGCGCTTCGGCGATGGTCGTTCGGCCAGCCGCAGCCAGGAGAAGCATGTCCAGCCAACCCGCCCGCCCCCTCCGCCGCGAGCGACGCGCCGCGAACGCCCGCCGACGCGCCGACCAGCGGCCGGCAGCCCGCGAGCCGCGCCGGATCGGCATCGGGCTCGTCTCGATCCTGGCCCTGGTCGCGGCGGCCGTGCTCATCGCTGTGGTCGTCATCCTGGGCGCCAAGCCGGCGACGTCGACCGGATCGGTTATTCGTGCCCTTGCCCCGGCCGGGATTCCGTCGACGGGCCGGATCCTCGGCAGCGCAACGGCTCCTGTCACGCTGGACCTGTACGAGGATTTCCAGTGTCCAGCGTGCGAGCAATGGGGTCGGAACGTATTCCCGAGCCTCATCCGCAATGAGCTCGCCGCCGGCACGGTCCGGATCGCCTACCACGGGTTCGCGTTCATCGGCCCCGAATCGAAGGACGCCGGCCGGGCCGCCTGGGCCGCCGAGCAGCAGGGCCGGTTCTGGGACATGTGGTCGACCCTCTACGCAAATCAGGGACTGCACGAGAACGGCGGTTCGTTCGCGCGGGCCAGGCTGATCGCGATGGCCGACGCCCTGGGCCTCGACCCGGCCCGGTTCGCCGCCGACTTCGACTCGGCCGCGGCTGCGACGTTCGTTGCCGACGGGATCGCCGAGGCGGCCGCGGCCGGCGTCAACTCGACCCCGACATTGATGATCGCGGGCAAGGCGTTGAGCGGCAGCGGCTACGCCGATGTCGCCGCTGCGATCGCCGCCGCCGGGGCGCCGTGACGGCGCCCGCTCCGGCCACCCGCTGGCGCCGGGTCCGCGCCGTCCATCCGGGTCTCGTCCTCGCCGTTCTCGACGTCATCGGGCTCGCGATCGCCTCGTACCTGTCGTCGGTCGAGCTGCGCGGCGAGCTGCCGAACTGCGGTCCGCTGCGCGGCTGCGAGCAGGTCGCCCTGTCCGAGTACAGCCGGATCGGCGGCGTGCCGGTGGCCGTCTTCGGCGTGGGTCTCTCCCTGATCCTGTTCAGCCTCGCGATCGCGTGGTGGCGGACGAACGATGGACGGCTCCTCGCTGCCCACTACGGCCTGTCGCTGCTCGGCGTCCTGTTCGAGCTGTATTTCACCTGGCTCGAGCTGTTCGTCATCGGCGCCGTCTGCATCTGGTGCGCCAGCTACGGGATCAGCCTTGTCGCCCGGTTCCTCGTCGCACTGTGGGTCTGGCTCCACCGCGATCGATACGTGGACGTCGCCTCCCAGGCTCCCAGGCTCGCGCTCGAATCCGTGCCGGTCAGGGACTCCAGAAGCCCATGTCGCCGTCGTACACGTGCGGGTCCGCACGGCCGTCAGCGGGCAGGGCGGTGAGCCTGCCGAACCCGGTCGCGTCGACGAGCGGGAGGAGCAGCGAGCTGCTGTCCGGTGACCACACGCGGTGGCTCAGTGCGTATTGGTCGAAGTACGGCAGGAACTCGTTGATGAAGTGGCTCGTCAGGCGCACGACCCGATCGGACCGGATCGCCCCGTCCGCCACATTGACGAACAGCAGGTGGAGCTCGGATCCACCGCTCGAGGTCGGGGTCGGCC
>JANMRJ010001199.1:0-7980 GCA_031370985.1 Acidimicrobiales bacterium | reverse complement strand
AGGTCGTCGAGGCAAGGATCTACGGAACGCCCCTTGAGGCACTCTGCGGCATGGTGTTCGTCCCCCAGCGCGATCCGACTCGGCTACCGATGTGCGCCGCCTGTAAAGACATCTACGAGGCCTACCGCGTCTTCAACGGCGGGCTCCCCGATAACCCCGCATCCTGAAGTACACCGCCGTGCTCACCCTGCGACTGGCGCTGCGATACTGGCGGCTGCCATCAGAAGAGTTGCCAGATCCTCGAACTCCCGGAAGCAGGTCTGCACAAGTCGGCCGGTTGACCCGAGTGCGCCGTCGCCGGCGCGCAGGTCGAACATAGGTTTGCGGGCGTCCTGGGCGAGCGGCACAAGGCTGCGGTAGCTCGCACCTTCGGGAGCGTCGATAGACGCCGGAACCTTGGATAGGCCAACGCCTTGCCAAGCCCGTCGCCACTCGCGCACTGTTGGGCCCAGGTTGCGGAGAGCCTGGAGGGCGAAGAGGTCGGCCGCGAAGGGCACAACGAGGTGGTCAGATGCAAGCAGCGCCGACCGGTTGATCGCGCCAAGGTTCGAGCCCATGTCCAGGAACACGACATCGGCATTGACCTCGGTCGACGCCGCGTTCGCGTCGCTTGTGGCCGAGCAACTCGGTCTCACCGGCGGTGCCACGCTGCGGACAGTCGGCGAGATCTCGACAACGACGAGGACGCAGCCGTCGAGTTCAAGTCGAGGGCTCGGTGGGATCTACGTGAGGACCAAGCCAGCGGATGAACAACTCCACCCGCGTCCTGCCAGACGCGGAACTCCAGCCCTACCTTGACGACCGCTGGCCAAAGCGTTAGAGCCGGGGTCGCCTGACCTCCGCGGCCGTTGGCTCATGGCCGCGGCCGTCGCCGTCGATCACGTACTTCGCCGGCAGTCCACCGGCCCCATGGATTTGCGCCAGGGTCAGCAACGCGGCGGGGTACCCGTCGGGCGTGGTGCGAGCGCTGATGAACGGACCGTCGGCGACGGCCATGTACGGCGTCCCGTCCTTGGACAGGAAGCCGCCGGCGGGGCCCGTGTACTGCTTGATCATCTGCTCCAGCGTGAACACAGCGGACCCGTAGTTGGGGCCGTACTGCCCTTCGGCGACGACATCCGCTGTGTAGTCCGTGTAGTCGTCCTGCGCGGAATGACCGGTGACCAGCCGGCCCCAGACGAGGGGCACGTCGGTGTCGGGATCGGTGGCCTGGATCAGCACGGCGACCCCGTAGCAGATCGCCGCGACCGGTCGCCCGAGCGCGCTCATGATTTGGATCAGCGGGCGAACCGAGGTGTTCCCGCCGAGGTCCATGTACGCGCCGGCGCCGCCGACGAGGAACACGGCGGCGTACTCCGCGGCTTCACGCAGGCCCACGGCCAGCTTCTCGCGGAAGGGCTCGCGAGACGCCTCCCCGTCATGCGGCCGGGGCGTTGACGGCAGCCAGGCCTCGAGGCTGCGGGGCGCATTCAGGCGCTGCCCGTCCTCCGCTGCGGGATCGTTGTACAGGGCGCCCAGCCCCGCCTCGGCCGCGGAAACCTGCGTGGAGTTCCAGGCTTGGTCCTTGAAGGACGTGTCCACGCTCACCGGGTAGACGAACGGTCGGTTGCCGCGGGGGGTGACATAGTCCACCTCGTAGCCGGCAGCGCGAAAGACCCGATCCGGCAGGGTGAGCTCGGAGCTCCAGTACCCGTGCTCGGGAATGACGGCCAGGATCTTGCCCGGGTTGGCCGGGATGCCCACCGTCACGCCGGTGAACCGCTCGATCTCGCTGACGAGGAACGCCTTGTCGAACGCTCCGTCGACCATTCGCTGCGCGATCTCGCCCACGGGGGCGTTCTCCGAGAACTGCATCGTGGGGAACACGACTGCCCTCGCGTGGCTGTCGGCAACCCTCTCGGCCACCTCCGCCGGGGATCCCTGAACTTCCGGTGTTTGTTCCATCACGTCCTCCTGGAGCGACTCCACGAGAGTGTAGGAGCCAGGGTGCCGGTTCGCCGTGCTGTCCGCCATCGGACGACCGGTCAGCACCAAAGCTGGAACGCCGGCCTCGGTGTAGCGTGCTCGGCGGTTGGGCTGAAGTTGGGTTGCGGGTTTGGGCGATGGAACCACGACAGGAGCAGGCCATGACCAGTTTCAGCATCCACCCCCGAATCGGCGTCGCCAGGGTCGGCAACAGTAAGGGCGGGTTCTACCTCGGCCCCGAGCGCACGGGCGGGATGCCGACGGAGTGCGATCTCGCCGGCAACGAGGTTGTGGTCGATGGTGTGGCCCAGCCGGTCAAGCAATTCAAGGACCGGGCCGGGGGCATCAAGCGCCAGGCCGCCCGGTTCAAGATCTTCGCCCAGGACGATGACGGCGTCGCCCAGGAAGTGGCGATCGGCAACGCCGGCATTACCGCCATCACCTGGACGGTGCACATCGCCAACAAGAAGCCGATCTGGTACCAGTTCTCGGAGCTGACCGGTGACCTCGAGTTCGGTGATTGGAACAGCTACGAGAACCAGCACGTCGGGCTCAACAACCCATCGACGACCGACCCCGCCGAGCGGCGCAAGCTGATGCTCGACCCCGGACCCCGCAGCGTCGCCGCGCCGGGCGAGCGGGCCGAGTTCTCTCGCTACACCGTCCCCGCCGACTACCCCCACGGTTCGTTCCCAGACCCGATCCAGTACCCCCTCAACCCCGCCATCAACACCCTCGGCGAGATCGTCATGGACGACGCCGGCCGCCTGATCGTGCTGGGCGGACGCGGCAACTCCGCCGGCTCCACCGCCCTCACCGGCTTCCGGGGGGCCAGCGGCTGGTGGGACGACGTGTCCGACGGGTTCGTGCTCGCCACCGTGACGTTGGCTGACGGATCGGCGATTGACCTGGAGCCAGCCTGGATCATCGTCGGGAGCCCCAAGTTCGCACCCGAGTTGGTGAACATCATCACCCTCGACGACACCATGTACGACATCGCCGTCCGGTTCCTCGGCTACAACCCGGAGATTTACAATCTGGCGGCCTGGCCCGGAACGTCTCCTGACGGGAGCTGCTACGACCCGTTCGCCGGGTTCAGCCCCGAGTTCCGTCCCAGTTTCGAGCGCGACATCGAACCCATCCTGAGCCGGCCGGAATCGTACCGCTGGGTAGCGCAGGTGCCCTACATGATCGAGTTCTCCCGACCGGGGTTCGATACGCGCGATCCCGGCGAGGCCAATCGGCCCCAGCGGGAGCGCTACTTCAGCTTTTTCCGGGTGCCGGTCCCGCCCGAGAGCTACCGCTTCATCGGCGAGGTCGAGAACGGGCCCAACACCCTTTTCGGCGAGCAGGGCGTTCCCCTCATGCCGGTCAACTCCGGCGACAACTCAGTCACCAACCAGCTCATCTACAAGTTCCTCACGCTGACCCCGACGCAGTACTTCTTCATGCACCAGTGGGCGATCGGGATGTTCGATCCCGGCGATGCCCCGCCCGACAACCACGGCGGCGTCCTCGAGATCGATCGCCAGGTCGTCGGGAACCTGGTCGGCGGGCCATTCTCGCCGGGCATCGAGACGACGTGGATCATGCGCAATCCCAAGGTGTACTCGTCTGCATTCAGCGTGGGCGTCGCCCACTTCGGCGGCAGCAACGCCGATCTGGAGGCGTACTACCAGGCCAACGGGCTGTCCTTGACGAGTGATCCCCAGGACGGCGACCGCACCGAGCCGGGCGACCTGACCAAGCGGATGGCCATCCCGTGGCAGGCCGACTTCTTCGACTGCACCGTCCAGACGCCCAACATGACCATTCCGGACATCAACCAGAGCCCGGCCGACGACGGCGTCGAGGTGCCGCCGGCGTTCTACGTCTACTGGTGGCCGCCGCAGAGTCCGATGCACGTGATCGCCGGCGACCAGAACCCCGGGAACCAGGTGCTCGACGGCTACGTCTCGAGCCAGCCCAGCCAAGTGGCCGGGACCAACGGGATCAACCTCAACATTCAGTCCCAGGGCGGGTTCGCCATCACCGCCACGGGCCAGCCGGTGGCGTACTCCCGCGGGGTCAACAGCTTCAACCAGATGACCTCGGCGTGGGCCGATCTCGGGTTCATCGTCAACCAGGGCCCGGACGACTACCCGTTCTTCGCCGAAGTGGAGCGCAACACCACCTTCCTGGCCCAAGGCGCCGCGCTCGGCGTGAAGTAGCCGATCGGGGTGGCCATCGCGGACTGCGATGTCCTCGTGGTCGGGGGCGGCCCGGCCGGGCTGGCGGTCGCCATCGAGCTGCGCCGGCGGGGCGGGCTGTCGGTGGTCGTCGTCGAGCGCTCCTCCTACGATCGGCCTCGCATCGGGGAGACGCTGTCGCCCGGAGCGGGCGCATTGCTGACGCACCTGGGCGCGATGGACGGCTTTGCTGCCGACGGCCACGTGCCGGCGTATGGGACCGCGGCGGCATGGGGAAGCCCGGAACTCGCAATTCGGGACTTCCTCATGACCCCCTTCGGCACCGGATGGCATCTTGACCGGCGCCGCTTCGATGCCAGGCTGGCCGAGACCGCGGAGCAGGCGGGGGTCGCCGTTTGGCGTCAGAGCCGGATAGGCCGGGTCGCCGAACGTCCCGACGGCTTCGCTGTGGCGATCGAGCGTGAGGGCAAGGTCGACGACGTGCAGGCCAGGTTCCTCGTTGATGCCAGCGGCAAGGCGGCGGCCGTCGCCCGGCGACTGGGAGCGGGGCGCCTCCGAGCCGACCGCCAGGTGGCGACGGTGGGCACGTTCGTCTTCCCCGGTGAACCGCCCGCCGCGTCACAGACGTTGGTCGAGGCCTGCGAGCTCGGATGGTGGTACTCCGCCAACCTTCCCGAAGGCCGGATGGTGGCTGCCCTGATCACCGACGCCGACCTCGTGCGGGTCCATCGGCTCGCGGATGACCGGGTGTGGCGATCCGCGGTCCACGCGCTCCCCCACACCGGACCCCGGCTGGTGGGCGGCCGGTTGCTCGCGCCACCTCGGGTCGTGGCTGCGTACTCCGCCTGCCTCGTCCCCGCCACGGGGCCCCGGTGGCTGGCCGTCGGCGACGCCGCCGCCAGCCACGACCCTCTCTCGGCCAGTGGGATCGTGCGGGCCCTGGAGTCGGGCATCCATGCGGGCGAGGCGATCCACGCGGCCCTCGTTCTCGGCCGATCGGACGCCCTCAGCGGGTACGCCCAGCGCCAACACCTGGCCTTCGATCAGTACCGAGTCACCCGAGCCACCTACTACCAGATGGAGAACCGATGGCCCGGCGCCATCTTCTGGCGCCGGCGACAACGCCACGTCACGCTCGACCCGACGGGATGGCTGGAAGCGGTTCCGATCAATCAGGAACTGCCCGCCGTCGCCCTGCCGGCTGACCTCTACCACATCGACGCCGGCCTGCTCCTGGCCGTGGCCGACCCCTGCGGCCGAGCCCACGAAATGGTCTCGGCCTACCAGGCCCATGCCGCCCAACCAGCGGCCGATCTCGATGTCGTGCTGGCGCTGCAATGGCTCCTCGCTCGAGGGGCGCTGCGTGCGATCCACGACCGCGATGTGCTTGACCGCTGAGATCCGACCGGGCGTGCGTCACCCTCGGAGCGTTCCCCTGTGTCCGAGCAGGCGCCAGAACACATCCTGGAGCAGCGCGGCACCGAGCCCGCGACCTTCGTGGGATGCGTCAACCCCAAGTCGGGCCAACAGAGCGACTGGCTGCGGATACCAGCCAGCTCCCTTCCGGAGTCGTCGCGAGGGCGGCGAGGTCGGCTTCATCGACCTCGGAGACGCCGCCCTGGTCGTCCCGAGAGATCGACGAGCAGGTCGAGCGCGTCCCGGGTGTCATGGTGAACACGTCCGAGACACTTTTCGAGATCCGAGGATCCCCTGCTGGGCCAGCTCGAGTGCCTGCCTCGGATCGGCGTGCCGCAGGGCGCGGGCCAGTTCGACCCGGGTGGCAGCCGTGTCCCGGCGGTCAGTTCCAGCGGTCGCCTCGAAGGTACCTCGCGCCGCATCGGTGCCGAACTCGGGCGGCGATCTGTCCGAGATGATGCCTCCGTAGACGAGACCAGTCGCATGCAGAGGCCCGCGACGGCCCGCCGACGGCCTTCGGGATACTGAGCGCTGGCCCGACCCGGTGTTCAGGGCCGGTCGCGTGCGGCGGCTGGACCCCGAGTGGCTGAGGGTCCCCAGTGCAGTGGAATAGGCTCAATCTGTGAGCAGACGGCAACGACCGGAGGTCTCGGCGCGGTGAGCCGCGCAACAAGCGGGGAAAATATAGGCCAGGCTTACTACTCGGAGATATCGTCACGGTACGAAGACCTGCGTCCGCTGGATGTCGATGCCGTGTCCTTGATGAGCCGGTACCGACCGCCGTGGCCATTGCATGGTGTCGAAGTGTGCTGCGGGACCGGGCGCTACTTGCGGAGGCTCGCATCGAGCCAGTCCCCAGGAGCAGTGACGGCGGGGATCGACCTGAACGAGAGCATGCTGCGCACGGCGTCGTCCCAGCAGGATCCCTCCGGAGCTGTCGTGCGTCTTGTTCGTGCCGACTGTTGTCAGCTTCCATTCGGTAACGCATCGCTGGGGTGGGTCGCGATCTTCGACGCGATTCATCTGGTCGATATCCATCGGGTCGTCGAGGAGGTGGCGAGAGTTCTCGCCTCCGGCGGATTTCTACTTATCTACACGCGCACTCCTGAGCAGAACGCGCGGTCCCTGCTCGGCCGGTTGTTCCCTCAATTCTCAGAAAAAGAAACCCGGCTTCTCTCGGAGGATGCCCTGCGGTGCGCTATCGAGAAGGGCGGCTTTCGAATCGAGGCACTGGTCCCACTTCATCACGAGAGAAGCGCGAGCCGGGAGGATGTGCTCGTCGAGGTGAGACAGCGGCCATACTCTACCTTTGTGTTCTACACGGCCGCTGAGTGGTCCTCAGCGATCGAGAAGTTTGCTGCTAATCTTGAGCACTCGGGTTCGGATATCATGTCATGGAGCGATGAGAATCTCCTTCTGGCATGTCGGCGGATCGGTCCTGGATAGTAGGAGAGAGAGTTTACGAGGCGCGGTCTCAGCTCGACGCGCGAACGGCGCTCGATAACCGGCGTACTCGGGGCAGTGGCCCTGCCCCGAACGCCGGCTGAGGCGGTTGACGGCGTCGATGTCCCCCCCGGGCAAGAGTGCTTGAGCTAGCGCATCTTGGCGACCGCCTTCCGGGCCGTCACCAGATCGGCTCCCAGGTGTCTTGCCATCACCACGTAGAGCGAATCTGCGACCGTCATGTTGTGGCGCAGCAGCCATGCTTCCGAGATGAGAGGCCGGACCGACACGCGCCGGACTGGCGCGCCGAGGAGCCGGTCGAGTGCGACCCGGACCTGGGCCTCCGTGTGACGCCCGTTGATCTCGGCACGACGCAGCACCCCAGTCACTTCGACGAAGTAGTGCTCAGGAACCCAGGTCGTCGAGCCGCTGGGGATCTTCGCTTGGAGCTGCCGCCCGACCGGTGTCTGGAACGCGATCTCGACCCCCGCCGAGGCGTCGAGAACGATGGCGCTCAACGCTCGCCGTGCTCGCGAATCTCTCTGAGGATTTCAGCCGCACCCACATTGATCTCGGTCGGATCGCCGAGGGCGAGGCTGCTCAGCCAATCGTCGAAACTCATCGTCGGCTCATCGTCGTCGATCAGGACAAGCACCGGATCGTTCGGCAACTCGTCGGCTCGTCGTGCCACGCCTCCAGGTTACGGCACCCCGCAGCCCGCCAGCAGCAGTTCCGTGTGAGGCGCTTGCGATCGCTCCGCGAGAGGACGCTGAATCCGATCGGCATCAGTCGTAGAGCGAGAGTTCCTCGGCCTCACGAGTCAGGTCGTCGAGAGCCTGGGTCCGCCGCTTCACTAATGCGTCTCGGTGGGCGAGAACGTCGCCGAGCGACAGCCGACGATGAGTACCGACCATGCGGGCCGGGATCCTGCCGGACTCGACCAGCCGGACAACCGTCGGCCGAGAGA